>JBAXMF010000013.1:0-17735 GCA_037134435.1 Methanomicrobiales archaeon
GAGGCATCGCATCCAGGGCTTCAGCAACGTTCCATTCACTGGCAAT
This sequence comes from Methanomicrobiales archaeon, assembly GCA_037134435.1. Lineage (GTDB taxonomy): Archaea > Halobacteriota > Methanomicrobia > Methanomicrobiales > Methanospirillaceae > CAIKOD01. The sequence continues at coordinate 47 of JBAXMF010000013.1, forward strand.
TTCACAGAACAATGCCGCCGCATAGGGCCCGTCCGGACAATACGACTGCCCGGGAAAGATCCATGCACCGGAAGGCTCTCCCCCGAATTCCCCCCAGGACAGGAGCTCCTCTGATACAAAACTATCCCCGACAGGGGTCCTCCTGACTTCAGTCATCTCTTCAATGGCCATCGATGCATCCACCGTGGTAACGACTTTTTTTACCCCTAGATAGGACGTAAAAAGCATCATCAGGTGATCACCATCAATGTAGCGATATTTTTCATCGAAGGCCATCATCCGGTCAGCGTCACCGTCATGGACCACGGCAACCTGAGCACCCGTCGTCTTCATCATTCCCGGGATGTATCGAAGGTTTGATTCGACAGGCTCTGAGGGCCTGGCAAAATGACCGCCAGGATGGCAGTTAAGACAGGCAGGGATCACACCTAGACCGGTAAGCAGGGCTGGCGAAACGGTGCTCCCAGCACCGCAACCGCAATCAAGGACGACCTTCAGTTCATGATGTATATGCACCTTATCCAGGATTGAATCCGTATACGGGGTGATCGCATCGTAACTACACAGGTCACCCTGGCTGGCCCAGTCAGACCAGTGAGGAGTTTCAATCTGCCGGGCCAGGGTCTCCTGCTGGGATTTTGTAAACGACGACCAGTCCGGGTTGAACAATTTAAGGCCGTTGTATTCTTCAGGATTGTGGGACGCGGTCACCATGCAGCCTGCCGAAGCGTTGCGAGTGGCGTAGGCAACGACCGGGGTAGGTACAATTCCTGCAGTTTTCACATCTCCACCCGATGAGATGAACCCGGAAATCAGCGCGCTGGAGAGAAGGTCATTCGTTGTCCTTGTGTCAGTTCCAAGAATGAGAATATTCCCCGGACTTCCAAGTGCGGACCCGGTGTTCAGGGCTATCCGGATAAGCTCAAAATCGAACCTGCGTCGTATCCCGGACGAACCGAAAAGCATGAGTACATATCTTGAGTTTTACTAAAATAGAACTATCTTCCTTCATTGGATAATTATGGATTGGCAAGCTTCACCAGATCTAATATCCAGTGTGTACGGTTTTATGTTACTGCAAACATTATGTAAACAAAGCAGTTAATTATTTGTAAACATATATTATTACAATTATGTCATCAGTCATCAGCATCCGGGTACCCCCTGATATTAAACATGAAATGGAAAAAATGAAAACTGAAATCAACTGGAACGAAGAAATTAAAAGATTTTTAAGGAATAAAATTGAGGAGAAGAAAAAAAAAGAGCTTCTGGATAATCTCATTACGAAAAGGGAGAAATGCCGGGAATTGCCAGGGGGAACTGCTGCTAGGATGGTGAGGGAAGACCGTGATAGTCATTGATACCTCAGCGTTTACAAAATTTCTTCTCCAAGAGAAAGACTGGCAGGATGTCGTTCAGTATATCGAACCAAAAGCTCAACCGTATACCGTTGAAATGCTCTTTACAGAATCGACAAATGTAATATGGAAATATGTTAAAAAAAATCTCATCTCGAAAGAAGAGGGATTCGAATTTTTTGAAGACCTGAAATCAATATATGAAACACAGACCATCACCGCTGAAAAAAACTTACGATATGGGAATTTAGCACTTAATATCGGATTTTCACATGATATTCCGGTATATGATTCACTCTTTATCGCGCAAGCACAACATTACTGTGTATCATTAATTACCTGCGATAAAAAACAGGCAGCTATTGCGGATAAAATGAATATTCCAGTTGAAATAGTTTAATAAACCGGTTTTATCATGGAGTTTGGATAACAGAACCGAACGAAGATTACGAAATATGAGAAAAGAACCCCATCGCTCAATTTTTTTTACCCATCCACCCTTGCAGCCCTTAATAGTTCACACCTGATAACAACCAGTTCTTCTTCAAACACCTGCCTCCTTGCAACGATTTCCACCCGGTACCCGGCACGGTTAAAAATATGAATTACTGAGTCTATCCCGGTAAGCGATGAGATCAGAAGGAGGATCCTTCCACCTGGAGCTAGCACACATCCAACCTCGTTAGAAAACCGTTCAATAACCACCCGCCCATCGGCCCCGCCATCAAGTGCATATTCCAGCCAGTCATCAACCTTTTCCTCAGCAAGGGTCGGCAGGTAAGGGGGATTAAAGATAACAAGGTCAAACGGCCCCCGGATCCCACGTGCAAGGTCAGTCCTCACAACTTCCACACCCTGTTGCTTCGCCGCATATACGGCATGGGGATTAATATCGGTACCTACTACAACTGCAAAACCGGTTAACGCTCCTGCGATGTACCCGCTCCCGGTTCCGATTTCCAGTACCCGGTCTCCAGGGCGGGTTTCTTCACGTGTAGCATCAAGGAGAAGGTACGTATCCGCTTCAGGGCTGTAGACCTGCCCAGGGTCAAAGATGCCATTCCATTCAAATTTCATCAGTTACTCACCCGGATATAGATCATAAACCAGTCTGCTTTCTTTTGTACGAAGCGGTCCAGTCAGCCGGTTTCAAATGAAACGTTCATGAACGTTTCACGCTCATACCGTAAAACCATGAAAATTTTCATTTTAACATCTCGTTAATCCGAAGGTCTGTCCAACCATTGAACAGGGGAAGCAAGGGGACATTTGCGCCCTTTCAGTTGTCCTGGTTACTGGTTTCACAGTTGTTATATTCCGCACCCATATTCGTAATCGTCGCAAAATCCTCAAGATACAGCTCTTCCGGCCGGGATGAAAGGACTTCACCGGGAATTACGGATAACAGGTGGTCCACCATAGTGCGGTCAAGCATCCCGGATGACCCCTTCAGGCAATTTCTCGTGGTCTTTCTCCGGTGTGAAAACAATGCGCGTACCACGTCCGCGTACAACTGCCGGTCATGGATTGGAAAAATCGGCCCCCGGGGATGGATCTTCACTACCATTGAATTGACCTGTGGCGGAGGTGAGAAACTTTTCGGTGACAGTTCAAAACACCGCTCAACACAGGCATATGTCTGGACCATGACAGATAACCTCCCGCATTCCGGTGTCCCGACAGGAGCAAGCATCCGTTCTGCAAACTCGCTCTGGAACATCAGTACCGCAGTCTCGAACCCTTGGGCAAGGAGGCGAAAGGTAATTTTTGATGAGGCTGAATACGGGAGGTTCGATATAACAATATCAAAGGCAGGAAATTCACATTTTGTAGCATCGCCACGGACTAACATTAGTTTTCCCGAGGCGGTCTCACCTGCAAATTCCTCTGCCAGGTAAGAAAAAAGTCCGTTGTCGAGTTCTATCGCTCTGACATACGCTCCACGGGACAGGAGAGCACGGGTAAGGACACCGGTACCCGGACCAATCTCGAGAACAACCCGACCTTCTACCTCAACAAGCCCTGCAATGCGCTCAACAGCGTTCTTGTCGACCAGAAAGTGCTGGTCTTTTGGGGCCTTCATTTCGAGGTGAACACGTGGTACTTGATATCAGGGTCCTGGAGTTCTTCCATGATCCGTGCGATAACCATCTTTTCCGGGTGTGGAATAGATTTTATCCTTATACTAATATCTAAAAAGCTCGTAAACGGCATCTTCTCACGTGCTTCAAGTATCTCCCACATCAGTTTTTTCCCGATACCAGGGAGCAGGTGGAGCATGTGAAGCTTCGGGCTGATAGAGATTGACTTGTTAAAGAACGAAATATAATCGGCCTCGTGCTCTTTCACCAGCTGTTCGATGACGAACGGTAACTCGAGAAGTGCCGTATGGGTGAGCTCCTCATAGCTGATCCGGCGTTTTACACGCTCAATCTTGTCACGATCGCCGTCACCGATGTAAACCAGGTCGTGGATCTGGATCTCTACCTTTTTTGGTACCAGTTCCAGGAGCTTGAATTGTTCGATCCCTATTGCCTGTATAACGGGCTCACGTTTAAAAATCGGGCGGGGATCATCAGGATGGCCCTTCAGGAGCACATCGAGTACTAACGCATTGATCTCCTTCTTGTCAGCCTTCATGGTCCAACCAATCAGAAATGGGTTTTTACGAGATTGATAATTGTTTCGAGTTCTTCAGTGGATAGCGAATATTTTTCCTTCGCATAGATGGCACGCAGTTCATCACGCGTACGTGGCATGATGTTCGCGATACGAAACGCGATATCAGGTTTCATCTTGTCCAGTTTCAGGAGCGCCCCGACAAGCTCCCTCGACTTTTTTGCATCAGTCCTGGCAAGTGTGTTGGCATGCTCAATACTCTTTCGGAGTTCATAGGGCATCTCCTTACCAGACTCCAGACGCTGTCCTTCCATCGTCTGTAACTGTTCGCGGAGTTCCGGTAAGGTGATCCGCTCCTCGCTCACGATTGCTTTTACTTTCATGCCGTCTACCTGCTGGGTTATTTACCTCTGTGCTTTTAGATGTTGTGGTCTCGCAATTACGACCTTGTCTGCGTTACCATCACGGATTTCAAGAACCCATGCACGGCCGCGCTTGCCGAGGACCGTCCCCGTCTTTCCGTGGAACCGCCGGTGTGGCATCCCTTTCTGGATACTTGACTCGCAGACCACATGCACCTTCTCTCCGATCTCGAACTGCTGAATAACCGAGGTCACCGGGCATATGCCGCGTTTTCTTAAGTCCTTCTTATATTTATACCGTGTTTTCTTTCGTGGGCCGTTGTGATGTGCCATCTTCTTTCACCTCATCTGTTCCTTCCACCTGCACGACATCAAGGGTCTCCACCCGTGCAGGCATGTTAAGGACCTCGGTCAGGCTCGGGTGCGTCCTGCCATTATCGCCGGATATGAGTTCTTTGATATAGAGGCCTGCTTCCCCGGTCACCTCGATGATATACCGGCCTTCCTCTTCTCCGATGTACTCAATGGCGAGGACACGACGTTCCCGGACCTTGTCAGCCCGTCTATGAGCAACCCGTTGCGGGGTGCGCTGAAATATTGTGACTCCTGAAAGGGTGGAGAGCGCGGATAAGAGGCTCTCAACCGTTACAGTACCGTCTACCTCAACCAGGATCCTGTATTTTTTATGCGCTTTGTTCGATTTAATGGTTTCCACGTCGTCCCGCCCGCACCAGCGTGACAACGTGACAGAAACTCTCCCCGGAGCGAATCCATTGATGAGTGCTTCTAGTGCTGCAAGGTCCATCGACCTCTTTCTGGGCGATTCGATCTCGAGGATAAAGGGTCTCCCTGTGCCAATCATCCGTGCATCGATATCCTCCCGCCCGGACCCGTGCAGGACCGCGCCCGTACCACCGAGGGCCTCTGTAGCCGGTCTTCCGATCAGTTCCTCCACGGAGTCCATGTATTGTTTTCCGGTAAAGTCACAACGCTCACACCCGGCCCCACGGCATTCACGGCAGTCCCAGTGAGTCTGGGGGATCCCCCGCTCATATTTCATGTAACGCCCGGCAAAGAACACCGGGTGGACCTTGAGCTCCACGACATCACCTGACAGGTCAAGGATGAAGACAATATCAGGGTGTACCAGGTCTGCCTTTTTGCCAGTCAGTTGCCCGATCTGTTTCCCAACTTCCCGGTTCATTTCTGATTTTAAGGGTTCAGGGTCTGCCAGGAACAGATCACTCCAGACCATCTCCTCGCTCTCTGCAATGAGTGGCGGGACTCTTGTACCGACAAGAAACGTTGAAAATTCAATACCTGAAACTGCCTCTACAGCCCGCGCAGCCCACTCAGCGATACGCTGGAACCCCATATTGCAGATCCAGCAGTTGCTCCCCTGCTCAGTATAGGGGACATCCATTTGAAGTGCCCACGCAACCCGGAGTCCGCGACCGCGGGCTTCGTTGGTGATCCCAAATGAGCGTTTCCCGAAAAAACGACCGAGACAGTGATCACAGATCTCCCCATATCGAAGAATTTCTCCTGTTTTCTCTAATAATGCTGGTCCCCCGGATGGAGCATTGCAACACTTATCCCCATTTTCTTTTTCATTCATTTGCTGGTATCTCCAGGTGGTGATGTGACATATACATGATAGCAGGATTATTCGTTAATCCACGTCTTTTCGCTATGTTAAATTGACGTCTGTTCTAATAAGAGGATGGAGCCTGGCAATGCGGTACCCCATATCGCAGGGGCTGGAAAAGGCTGCCACTTGCCCGGTTTTTTTCATGCACGGTTACCACCGGCAGTCACCGGGACAGGTGACTCACAAAAACTATTGTCACAGCAGGCAGTTATCTGGATAATTTCCAAACCATTATTGTTGCGCACTCCGGCGGTCAAGTACATTCAGCAGGACCGTAATGGTATGGTCGGCGTGGAGAATTTTCGGACCGACACAATATCTCGGGCAATTGCCAGTCATCTCAAGTTCTTCGGGTGTGAAGTCCAGGTGATCAGACAAGAGAAAAGCTTCGGGAAATGAGGTTCCTGTTGTAATCTCTTCCCCACCCTCATCGAGCACGGCAAATGTATGCTCCTGGAGCAGGCGGAAAAGCCCGCCGCGCCGGACGTAGACACCCCTCGTTGATTCGCGGAACTCTTCTCCCACGGGAATTTCCAGGGCCTTTTTTATCAGCGCGCCGGCGCTCCGTTCGTCCGGGTTTAAGGACCGGACCTTTTCCCCGGAGAACAGGATAGTCTTTGGCGCGTCAGTACCACCGAGAAGAACAAGATAGACCGTAACATCTCTCCGGAGGTCATGGGAGAGAAACAGCGACGAGTTCACCGAACGACAGAGGACATCCATCCTGCCAGCGCCACCCGGCATATCATTGAGGTTAAAATTCCCCGTGGTCGCAGCGAGGTGACCGATAATCGCAAAAATAGTCATGGGGTTATCCACTAAAACGCTTCATCATGCGCTGCATATCAAATTTACCGCCACCACCACGGGCCCCCTTCAGCGCACGTTTCATCGTTTTATAATACTTGATTAATTCCCGTACCTCTTCAGGTGCGGCACCGGCACCAAGCGCTACCCGCTGGACCCTCGAGGAGCTGATCAGCGAGGGGTCGTCAAGCTCCGCACCGGTCATCGAGTCCATGATGATCCGGTAGCGGTTCATCTTGGTGCTGGTGACATCATAGACACCTTCAGGGACCTTCATATTCCCAAGCGGCAGCATGCTCATGATCTGCTTGAGAGGCCCCATTTTATTGAGCGATTCAAGCTGCTTGTACATGTCGCGGAGGGTGAATTTCCCGCGCATCATGGCATTGACATCGATATCGCTGGAAGAAATTGTCTCTTCGGCCCTTTCCAGGAGGGCTTTTAAATCACCCATGCCAAGAAGCCGGGAGATGAAACCATCGGGATCAAACCGTTCGAGGTCATCAATCGTCTCACCACTACCGATGAAGACGATCCCGCTTTTGGTCTCCGAAACAGCAGAGAGGGCACCGCCCCCCTTGGCAGTCCCGTCCATCTTGGTAATTATCACGCCATCAATCGCAATCGCTTCATGGAACCGACGCGCCTGCTCGCTTGCCTGCTGTCCGAGTGCCGCATCAATAACAAGCCAGCGGTGAGTAGCTTTTGAGACGGTGTTGATGTCGATAATCTCCTGTATCAGGTCGTTTTCGAGCGCGTGCCGACCCTGGGTATCGATAATCACGACCTCCAGGCCTGACATTGAGGGGAGACCTTCCCGAACAATTTTCAGTGCGTCAGTCTCTTTCGGGCCCCCGAAACAGGGGATATTGATTTTGGCACAGAGTGTTGAGATCTGTTCGTAGGCACCAGGACGGAAGGTATCGGCACAGATTACCCCGACACGAAGGCCTTTCCGCTGGAAGTAGCGCGCAAGTTTCGCAGTCGTCGTGGTCTTACCGCTTCCCTGCAGGCCTGCCATGAGAATCGTCTGGGTGCCGAGTGTTACCACTCCGCCATCACCCATCAGGTTGACAAGTTCCTGGTATACGATCCGGAGCACGTGCTCCCTCACATTCACCCCTTTCGGGAGTTCCTCATCGAGCGACCGTTTCTTGATCGCATTCGAGAGGCCCATGACCAGTTTGACATTAACATCCGACTGGAGGAGTGCCCGCTGGAGGTCCTTGACCAGCTCTTCAACAGCCGCGCGGTCAATAACTGTTTTCCCAGCGAGTTTTTTTAAGGCATCCTTCAAAGAAGACCCAAGTTTGTCAAGCATCAGCTCACGTCCCCAAAGAGTTCTTCAATCACCGTATCGGGTGAGAACGGTGAGATATCATCATAACCCTGCCCGGTGCCAAGAAACATCAGGGGTTTTCCGATCGTATGGGCGATCGAGATTGCCGCACCACCGCGCGGGTCCATGTCCACCTTCGTGAGGACCACGGCATCTGCCCCGACAGTCTTTTCAAATTCATCGGCGCGGATGACTGCATCATTCCCTGCGACTGCTTCATCAACATAGACGATAAGGTCAGGTTTCATAACCCGCCTGATCTTCTCCAGCTGGTTCATCAGGTTCGCTCGGTTATGAAACCGGCCCGCAGTATCTGCAAGGACGACATCAACGTTATGGGCCACTGCATACTGCACCGTGTCAAAAAGGACGGCCGAGGGGTCTGCCCCCTGCTGGTGCTGGATTATTTTAATTCCAATCCGTTTGGCATGCACATCGATCTGCTCAATTGCCCCTGCCCGGAAGGTATCACCTGCACCAATGACAACAGAAAAACCTTTCTTTTTCAGGAAAAAACCGATTTTTGCAACCGTTGTTGTTTTCCCGGTCCCATTAACACCGGTGAACAAGACCCTGACCGGGTGTTCATGAGTGTTAATGTAATGTACCAGATCGAACCCTTGCCCAAGGACCACACGAAGTGCTTTTTTCAGCGCAGACAAGACAACCGTATCGACAGGTTCGCCGATCTTACGCCGTTTTCCGACCAATTCTTTCTTTAAATTTGCAATAATTTCCTCGGTCACGGGAAATGCAACATCATTCTCAAGCAGAACAATTTCAAGTTCTGACAGCGCTTCGCGGATGTCAGACTCACTAATGACCAGCTCACGGTCTACAATTAGGACCTTTACCCGGTCGACAATTCCAGTACCGCCAGCTGCGCTTTTTTCTGCTGCAGGAACAGGTCCGGGTTGTCCCTCACGAATTTCAGCTTCATTTATCCCGCTGTCCAGTTTATTCCTGACTTCTTTCAGCCGGGATTTTAGTTTGTCGAACAAGATTCCCGGGCTCCCGGCAGGTTCAGCCCTGCCCAAACTGAGCGGCCGCTGACTGGGACTGCTGGTAACCTGCTTCAATGCGTCGGGCGATCTCGTTCATCTGTGTCCTGATACGGTCTATTGTCTCAGCAACTTTCTTACCTGATGCTTCCATCTCGGTAATCCGGTCCTGGAGGTACTCAATCGCTTCAGGATTACCACGTTCTACAACTACGTCAGACCCGATATTGAGGAGCACTCGTTGAGGCTCTACAATCTTTGCCCGTACACTGGCACCCCCGCCAAGCTGGAGTAGTACTACTTCCTCATCGAAAGATGCAGCCCCAACAGATTTGAGTGTCTCAATCGCGGCCATTGCTTCCATCCGGCCATCATCGATCAGTTGGAGCTGCTGCGAGTAGATCTCCACCTGCTGGCCGTACTCCTGAAGGTAGCGTTGCAGTGCCTGCATTTCACGCGGGTCGACGGGTTCCATGTTATTCACCACGTATGGTGCTGACAGACTCGATAGTGATATATCTTCTTTTCAGGCGGTGTTTACTTCCAAAAACAGCGAAAGTCTGTTCCCTGGCCTGTGCCTCGTTCGGTGCCTCAATCACTTTTGTGTACGACTTCCAATCGTCGCCGATTTTAAAGGTGCCTTTCACCTCAAAAGAATTTTTATCCATAATTTACTCCAGAAATCCAAATACGTCTTCAATTCTCCCCAATTCGAACCCACTTGTCGCATTCCCGGCAAGGTACCCATGTGTGTTCACAAGGAGACCAGTACCGATAATCCCGGTTCCCATGTTGATTGAACCGGTGCCGACAGGGATATCCACCGCATCCTCGAGGCGCTGGATCTCGGCCCGTGTGCTTCGCGGGTGGACAATGATACCCTTGTTGGTCGCCACTGCGGCCATCCCTACCGTCTTGATCCCACCAAATGTAATCTTTATTACAGGGACTTCGAGGGCCGCCCCGATCTCTTTTACGATGTCGGAGGGCATTTCAGGGTGCACTGCAGCAAATGAATCATTTGCAAGGATTACATTACCTGCCGCATTCATGGTATGTTTGAGTGTAACAACATCCCGGTACTTTGCAAGCTTATCACACTCTTCCTCGGTTACCAGGCCGCTGACAATAAAAGCGCGGCTGTTCCCGGCAAGAAGTGAACCGATAATCGGGCTTCCCTGGATCGTGGTCTCAAGCAGGTCCACGGATAAGGCCTTCACTATCTGGGTCCTTAATTCTTCGGGGGTCTCGGGAGGGATCACGGCAACATCATCAAATACCCTCATGAAAACCCCGATATTGGGATCACCTGCAAACGAGACCGTCCGTTCCATCTTACTCACCAGCGAACTCTGCCTGTACCTGTCCGTCCTCGAACTTCATCGCACGGACACGGATCTTTGACGGAGGTTTCTCGCAGCCCCGTGACCATACATGTTCATTAATGGTCTTATCGAGTTTGACGTCCTCGCTTTTCATATGCTTTATGAGGTAGGAACGAATGTCCTTGATTGCAGTATTTGCCCGTTTCCACCGTGGTGACCGCTTTACGTCACGCAGGGGAATAATATAGATATGCTCCAGCATCTTGTCTGCCATGTTTCTACACCTTTAAAGTACTTCTTCTCCAGTTCCGGCGTTTCGGGTGAGACACCACATTACGCTTCGTCCTGATCATCACCCACTGGGGTACGCGGCGGTTCTGATCGCACGCCTTCGCCAGCCGGATCTTACGACCTTTTGATAATTTGCTCATACTAGTTCTCCATCTGATCTTTTTCTTATAACAAGGGACTGCTCATGGTGCCCGGGGAAGAATGTCCCCAGGTCATGGCCCTTTGCCCTTACTTCTGCCCTGATCTCCCGTTCATAATCCCCGTTCCCGATGCTGCCCGTCTCTCCCTGGGACACCAGCAGGAACCGGGCGACAAGCCGGTCTACTTCAGCTTTCGGGTAACCGAGCAACGGTCGCACATACGAACACCCATACAGGTTCCAGAGTCGTTGCACTTCGGACCGGGGAAGCTTTGGGACACGGTCATTAAACCTCGTACCATCAGCAACGACCTGGTACTCTTTTGCAAGTGCAGTAACCGCACAAAGGTGCACCATATTGATCGCATCATTCGGGAAGCCGCAGGCGATGACCATATCGGCAGCGCGCGAGAGGAGGCCCGGCCCGAATTCACAGGTCCGGTGAGGGAACCCGAGCGCTTCAGCCGCCTCAGTTACCTCCATTACCTCCTGGCCGGAACGAAAGAGGAACGTGACCAGTTCAACTTCATAATCCCGGGCGAGAAGGATTGCCACAAGTGCACTATCTTTTCCGCCAGAAAAGAGCACCGCTGCGTTCATCCTTTCCGTGAGATCCTGAATTCTTTTTTCTTCGGGGTCAGCTGGAGGAGAAGTTCCTTCAGCTGCTGATCGGTGATCTTCGATTTTAAGCGGCCACTCTGGGCGAGGAGGACCAGCTGCTGCTCGACTGCTTTTGCAAAGTCTGGTTTGGTAATTTTAATGGTATTCAAACGTTCCCTTGCATCAGGTTCCATGATCTGCATCAGGACCATGTGGACCTGGGCTTCCACCTGTCGCTGACGTTCCAGCTCCTCTCCCTGGTCGCTCTGCTGCTGTTGCACCTGCGCCATGCGTCTCCTGCGGATCTCGGCCAGCTCGTCATCACCCATGGAGTTTTGCCCCCTTAATATTTCGCCATTTCGGGGGTTGCCCCGACTACATCCTGCTTCAGGCTCATCGCGACACCGTCGAGGAACGAGGCCCCGGCAGGGGAAACGCGGCGCCCTGTCTTGTCCTTTAGTACATATCCTGCAGATTCAAGCTGCTGTAATGCCTTCCTGATCACTGAACCGCTCCCCTTGCGGAACTGGCTGGGTTTTGAGCCCCGGTTCCTTTTTCCACCATAGAAGCTTCTCATTCTTTCGACACCAACCGGGCCGTCGACGTAAATTCGCCTGATTACGGCCGCGGTCCTGATGAACCACCAGTCGGGGTCCTGCGGGGGTTGCTCTTTGTGCACCCCGGTCTTTGCAAATTCTGCCCATTCCGGTGGGGTGAACTCGGGACGCTTTTTCATCTCCTCAGCCACCCTCCGAATCAACAGGTCAGCCGGGATATCATATACTGTTGTCACTTGTAAGACCTCACTGTCACCATATTGATATAACAGTCTTTACTTATTTGTTCAATACATTTTTATACATTTCTAGCAGCACCGAAATAATCAGCCATAAAAGGAGTATAATTTTTTAACGAATCATAACCTACGCCGCTCTTCGAGGACCAGCGTCCTGCCCCGTACCTGGACAAGGCGTGCACCGGCAGAGTGTGCCAGTTCTTCCGGGGAGACCTCGGTATTCTGGAGCCATTTTACCTTGATGGTCTTTCTCGTTTTGAGCTGGGCAATTACTTCAGATATAATCGGTTCAGTGCACCCCTGCTTCCCAATCCAGACGGTTGGTTTTAAGTCCTGCATGAGATTTCCACTACTTTTTGACATTGAACGGGTTATCACCGGGGATTTGCGCCCTTTTCCGGTTGTTCTCTCTCCGTCCTTCTGCCTGGTACCCGTTATACTCCGGGACGACCTTACCCGGGGCCTTACCGCGTGGGAATCCACACGTTTCTTATTTCCACTATACTGACTCATGCGACCTCCCGGTAGGGAACCGTGACTGCCTGTGACAATAGAGACACGTGATCACTACGTTCCCTTTCCTGATTCTTACTCTCATCGTGACACCCGGAACATGGAACCGGTAACAGTGCGGACAGATTTTCCGCCGGTACTGCCAGTCAAGTCCCACGCGCTGGCGCATGGCGATTTTTCTGGCAAGCACAACACACCGGTCACTCCACGCTGGATTCTCGGGAAAAAACTCATCGGCCCTTTGGAACAGTACCGCAATACGTTCACGTGCCAGTCGTTTAATCTCCCCGTTCTTCGATCTTCCTGCCATCAGGTCCTCCCTTGGGCGTTACGTGTCTTCTTAATGTACACCCTCCGTATATGATATACCCGCTGACGATACAAGGGGTCCCGGCATACGGATGCCATTTCAGTCATTATTACATTTTAAATTCCGGAGAATCCGGTGGATTAGTCACACTTGCATCAGAAAGACGAAATGATCTCAACTCAATACTGAAAATTTTTCAATGAGGATCATTATTTCAGATCAATCTGTTCCATAACGGGATCTCAAAAAATTGGATCTTTTAAAGGACCCGGACGGTCCTTCCTTCAATTTTGAGCCGGTCTTCACAGAAAAGTTTCACGGCATCCGGGTAAATGCGGTGCTCTTCATGGAGTATACGTTCGGAAAGGAGGTCTTCATCGTCATTTGGAAGGACAGGTACGCATTTCTGGAGGATGATCGGCCCCGAGTCCATCTCCTCGTCAACGAAATGGACCGTGCAACCCGCAACTTTCACCCCGTATCCGATCGCCTGCCGTTGTGCATGGAGCCCGGGGAATGAGGGCAGAAGGGCAGGGTGGATATTCATTAATTTTCCACGGAATGACCGGACGATGTCATTACCGAGGATCCTCATGTAACCGGCGAGCACCACAAGGTCCGGGCTGCATTCTTTCATCGCGAACAGCAGGGCCTTTTCATAGGCTTCTTTTGATGGGAATGCTCTATAATCCACCACGGTGACCGGAACACCGGAAAGTTTTGCCCGTTCAATTGCATAGCAACCCGGTACATCCGAGACCAGGCGGACACAGGTACCGAAAATACTGCCTTTTGAAAGCGCATCGAGAATTGCCTGGAAATTTGATCCCCGGCCCGATGCAAGCACAATAATCCGTTTCTTCCCATCACAAAAATCTTCATCCTGCAGGGGACCAGAAATCTTATCCCACTTCATCCGGCGTTTTCACTCCCGTTCCCTGGCTTCATGATGATCTTCACTTTGACAACACGCCGCCCCCTCATCTGTACTACTACCAGGGTTGCAGTGGCCTCTTTAATCACAGCACTCTCTCCGGGATGTGGAATATGACCAAGACGGTCGATTAAAAGGCCTCCGATTGTTTCATACGACTCGTGCAATGGGAGGTTGATATCAAGCTCGTCATTTAAGTCCTCTACCCAGACCTGGGCATCGACAATATAGACACCATCTCCCACTTTCTGGATATCCGGCTCCTCCTGGTCAAATTCGTCAAGAATATCCCCAACAAGTTCCTCTAGGATATCCTCCACGGTGACAATCCCTGCAAAGCTACTGTACTCGTCAAGGACAATCGCCATCTGCACTTTTCGGACCTGCAGTTCCTTGAGGAGATCGTCGATCTTTTTTGTTTCAGGGATAAAATACGGGTCATACATGATCTCGTTGATCGAGGTCTTCTTTTTCCCTGACAGGAGGAGCGAGAACACATCTTTTACATTCAATACCCCGATGATATTGTCAACCGAATCGTGGTACACGGGGATCCGTGAAAACCCGGTCTCGTTGAATAGTTTCAATGCAGAATCAACCGTATTGGTATCTTCCATCATTGCAACATCAATCCGGGGGGTCATAATTTCGCGGGCGGTGGTATCCCCGAACTCAAGGACCGAGTAGAGCATCTCTTTCTCCTCTTCCTCGATGCTGCCCCCTTCCTGGCCGACATCTATCCACTCCTTGATCTCCTCTTCGGTTACTATCGGGAGAGACAGGCCTTTTGACCGGTGGGACTGGCTTACCCGGTCAACAATCCAGATGACAGGGGTGAGCACTTTTGAAAAAAAGAGGATGATGGGAGCAACCGACAGAGCAAAGTTCTCATTTGCCCTTGTTGCATAGAGCTTGGGGCCAATCTCACCAAAAATGAGAAGGAGAAGGGTGACGACACCGGTCGCAATGCCGATACCAATGTTCCCGAAAAATTCAACTGCCACCGCCGTGGCAATGGCTGCCGCACCGATAATGACAATATTGTTTCCGATCAGGATCGTGATCAGGATATGGTCAGGGTGCTCTTTGAGCTGCGCCAGTGCTCCTGCACCGTTTCGCCCTTCGTTGACGAGCGTCCGTACTTTAACCCTGTTTATTGCTATCAACGCAACTTCTGAACTTGAAAAAAAAGCTGACAGGGCAAGACAGAGCACAAAAAGGGCGATATTAAGATAGTAATCGGTCATCGGTCCCTCGCCGCTGGACTATATCGGATATATTCTTTCATAAGTAATGAAACAGATCATAATCGCAGTCCGGTTAAATAAACCCAGCGATTAACGAAAGATCGGTCGACCATTCAGCGCATACATTCCTTCATAAAGGCAAGCTCACGCATCAACAGGTGGCATTTCTCTTCTGAAGAGTACTCGGAATCAAAATTCCGGTCCTCAAGTTCAAGTGTCAGGTTACCGTTGTAACCATATTCCTTGAGTGCGTGGAGGACCATTTCGATCTCCGGGCTGCCTTCAACAGGTAAGTGCATGAACTGACCTTTTGAGCGCGAGAGGTGAACATTGACGAGGCGGTCATGACAGAGTTCAATATACCGTATCACTTCATCGAGAGAGACCCCCATGGCATGGGACACATCAAGGGTGAAAAACAACCAGGGTTCTTTGTCCAGGAGCTTGCGGACTCCTGCCGGGGTACAAAGGAGCGAGTTTACCGATACTTCCATATTTTCTATAGCAACACTGACCGCACTCATCCGCGACTCACAGTGCATCCGTTCAATCAGATGATCAAAACGGACATAGTCTGCTGCGCTTGGGACCCGCTTTGCAGTCCGCCGACCGGGGTGAAAGGTGAACACGGCAGCATGTATCGCTTCCGCCAGCCGCAATGAATCAACCGCGTGGTCTAGTGAAAGACCCGCAACACCCGGGTTGATCGAACAGGGATTTAAATCGAGAATAGGGGTGTGGACCGTGTTACATGATAGTTCGGGGTGATTTAAAAGACACGAACGGAGTTCCTGTATGGGTTGACCGCGGAGCCAGAAATCAGGTGTTTCAGGCCAGAATTCAACGGCATCAAGCCCGGTTTCACCAATGAAATCAAAGATCTCGTCAATGGGGTATTCATGAAAAAACATGCTTGAAACCGAGAAATGGACCATGATCGTAGTTAATATCCACACAGGCAATAAATATCTCTGTAATGAATTCCGGGCAGGGTACCCTCGACGGCTGGAATGCACTAAAAAAACCACCAGTATTACGGGTATCAGAGTTATCAGCAATTATCAAGGAGTTGTTCCTGGACGAGCGTCTGCAGGACGTCCTCGTGGAAGGGGAGGTGACAAATTATAAACACCATTCACGGGGAAACCGTTATTTCTCGCTTTCTGAGGAGGACGGGAAGGATAGTGCCGTAATAAAATGCATGATGTGGAGTTCAGATGCCGGAAAGCTCCCGTTTGTTCCGGAGGATGGCATGCGTGTGATCGCGGGGGGCCGGATCGATTTCTACCAGCAGGGGGGTACCTGCCAGCTCTATGTGAAAAGCATGAAACGATCAGGGGCTGGTGAGAAATACCTGCAGGTAGAGCGCTGGAAGCAGGAACTATCGCTAGAGGGCTGTTTTGCACCTGAACGGAAACAATTACTCCCGCTCTACCCTTCCGTAATCGGCGTGGTCACTTCGGGGACCGGTGCAGTGTTACAGGATATCAGAAATGTAATCAGCCGCCGATACCCGCTCAGGATAATTCTGTCACCCACGGCAGTGCAGGGAGACGGTGCGCACCTCGAAATCGCCGCAGCGATCAGGAAGATCGATGGAAAGGTTAATGTGATCATTGTCGCCCGTGGGGGTGGGAGTTTTGAGGACCTCTTCCCCTTCAATCATCCTGACGTGGTACGAGCAATTGCGTCCTGCAGCACCCCGGTGATAAGCGCGGTGGGGCACGAGGTGGATACGACCCTGGCCGATTATGCAGCTGATGCACGCGCCCCGACCCCTTCGGCAGCAGCCGAGATGGCGGTACCAGACCGGAACGCACTCTTAACTGCACTGCGGGATTACCGGTGTGCCATGGGAGACGCCCTTGGCAACCAGTTGGACAGGGCGTTCGACGAACTTGCAAGGCTGCGGGAACGGATCCACCCAAAAAAACTGGGGTACCGGATCATTGAACGGCGACAAAACATCGACGATATGGCGGACAGGGTCCTCCTGGCAACCAGGGGAAAAATTTCAGGGAGCCGCCTCCGTCTGAATGAGGTCCGTGCGATGATTGAAGGGAAAAATCCGCTGGGCATCCTTAACAGGGGCTACTGTGTAGTAGAAAAGGCGGGGAAAGTAGTCCGTTCTGCCCGGTCACTGGCACCCGGGGACGACATCATACTCCGCCTTACAGACGGGAAGAGCGCAGTACTGGTCAGGGAGGTATCATATGACAAAGAAATTTGAAGAATTGCTAGAAGAGCTGCGAGTAATTATGAGGAAAATTGAGGACCCGGAGACCGGACTGGACGAAAGCATCGAATTGTATGAAAAGGGGGCGGCCCTCATACGCCAGTGTGAAGAGGTGCTGACAAAGGCGGAGCTGAAGATAACCGAGCTCGGGGCAGAAG
>JBAXMF010000014.1:0-17317 GCA_037134435.1 Methanomicrobiales archaeon
CGATGGTCCCGCTTGACGGTGGTTACATCTTAAAAGAAGGCGTCGAGAGGCTGTTTAGCGGACGAAAAATTGAGAAGTATGCGACCTTTGTCGCTACTTCCATCAGCACCATCATGCTCGTGATCCTCGTATCACTGGTAGCACTCCCGTATCTGCTCCACATCTGACGGATTACAAAAAAGGACTGTGCCTCTGGAAAAACCATTCCAGTCGCTCCTCGTCATATTCGCCATCCTGTTCCTGGTTGTCGGATGACTAGTAATAGCACGAGGATAAAACCCTAAAATGCGGATGACGGGCTGGTAAGTCCCTCTTTTTTTCGGGTGTTTTTCTGCTACTATAAAAAAATTACATGCACAGTTTCGCAACGAGGGAACCTTTTGGTGCAACGATATCGTCTGCAATGGGTTCGCACTTGACCGCCAGCAGGTAAGCAACCGGGGGAAGGTCCTTTTCAATGGAGAGTGACTCGTAATTTGCCATTCCCTTCGATATGATGAGTGTGCAACGCCCAAGGGCATCCTTCAGGACCGGCGGGCAGAAATCGAGCCGAACCCCAATTTCAGGCCCGCATCCACCGGTAGTGATGGTAGTTACAAAGTTTCGGAGGCCGAATTGTTCAGCTTCTTCCATGGTTGCATCGTTTAAGATCGGTGCATCCCTGACCACGAGGGTAATCTCCGACCCGTTCGCATGGAGATATTCCAGGAGCAGGCGGTCAAAAACGATTTCACCACAATTATCGGCAAAATAAACCACCCGCTTTGTCAGTGGCAGGATCCTGTCCGTGTCATCAATCGTCAGGCCCAGTGAAAACATCGTGGTGAAATATTCATCAAAATTATCTGTTACATGGTGGGCTTTTGCCCCGTAATCATACGTATTACCGATGATGCTGGCAAGGACAAGGTCGTGAAAACTCATGAGTAACGGCCGCACGCGGTTACAGACGGATAATGCTTCGACATTGCTTTGTTCCTTCAAATCCTTGAAGGGGTCAGGGTTATTGAGCATCCCGTAGGCATGCCGGTGGACCGCGCTTGCAATCTCGGGGTGGCTCACGGGATCATTGCGGATCTTCGAGAGAAGGTCTGCACATGAACGCACCGTCTCATCCGTAAGGAATGGCCCTGCGGCCGAGAGTTTACATTCAAAGGCTACCCTGGAAAGCAAACAGTCAAAACACCGATCGTCGAGTTTCATATCGTAAAAACCCCGGTATCACATTCAGAAAATAAGTTACATGAGGCCACTGCGATTTGAACGCAGGTCAGAAGACCCCCAGTCTCCTAGGATGCCAGGCTACCCTATGGCCCCGCACTCATACTCATTCGTCTATATCCCATATCTACCTTATTGTCCCGATGAAGAGTCCGCCTTCACCTTTTTCTGATGGGGTCTCACACGTGCCGGCTGTCCCCTGGCATACGCAGGGGATCAGGGGTCGATTTTTTCAACGGTTACGCGCACCCGGTCCCCGGTTCTGATATTGTGGCCTTTCAGCACGTCAATATTAAACCAGAGGCAGGCAGGGTCAGTAGACGTGGCATCCTGGGACATAAGGCAGTCTTTACATTCATTAATATCCGCAATGAACTCAATTGTCGATTCCAGTTCTGCAACCTTAGTCATAGCCTAGAAAAATAGTGTATCATGATTTATTAGTATGCCGACCTCGACTTAACCATCCAGGTCGTGCTGTTCGAATAACTCCAGCGTATGATTGATAACTCCTGGCATATTACAGATAGAATTGCCATATTAGTACCGACCTCCTTTGACGAGAGGCCGAGCTCCTTTGCAATATATTTCGACTTAAAGTAGTGCTTGCCTTTTGTGACACCCGAGTTCAGGCATGCAATAATCCGTGCCTGTGACTCGTTGTATGTATCGGCGATGCGCCTTGTAGAAGACATGAATCTCTCACCTCCTGAGATATTGAATTATCACTTCCTCTCGTATATATAAATAACTATTTCTCTCCCCATAATTTCGAGTCTTTTATGAACTGCACTTCGACAAAGGACGAATTTTACAGACTTTTGTACCGGGAAATCAGGGTGCCTGCAGGCAACAATTACCAGTATTAAACCGTTACGCCTCATAACAGGAGAAAAGCCAAGTCCGGGGGTCTGGAAACACCAGGGAAAAAAGGAAAAAAAGGAAAAAATTGCCCGGTGGTTTATGCACCGGTTGAATCGTTGGAGATCTTTTCCACCAGCGCTTCGAGCACCTCGTTCCGCATGCCTTCAACGAACTTGATACTCCCGACGACAAGGTGACCACCGCCACTGATACCCCCACCCTTGAGCTCGTCTCTCAGTTCCCGGACCATTCTCGGGATGTTCATCATGACACCCCTTGATCGGAGGACGGCAAAGTCGGGGCCAAACCCGATCGTAACAACCGGGCTCCCAATATGCTGCCGGCATAACCGGTCATGGACTTCGCCTGAGGTCTTGCCCGGGGGCGGGAAGGTAAACTTGTGGGCATGTATCTCGACATCAAGAAGGAACAGCAGGGCACCATTTTTTAATTGTCTCTCTTTCACATGGGGCATACTGGCATTCATCTGGTCCTCGATCATTAAATTTGCCCCTTCAACCAGTCGGGCAATAAGTTTCTTGTGCCGCTCGGGGTTGTTCGTTAAGTTTAAGATATCCTTGACCAGTTCACGCCCGTCGTTAAACCGGAGCCAGAACTGTTCATAGTCGAGAGCCAACGCAATATTTTTGCATTCGTCCTCGCTGTATGACTCCTTGACCAGGTCGAGGAACAGCGCACGTTCAGGTGCCTCGCTCCGGTCACCGACCCCTGCAATCGCAGGGATATGCCGGATATTGGGTTCAACCGAAGGATTAATGAGCCTCGCCACTTCGGTCCCGAGCATCCCGGCGGTGATCCCGAAATCCCCGCCGACATGGTAGGGGTTCACATGACCAATAAGGAACTGGTCTACAATTGCGTCCGGGTGATGGTGGTCAATCACGGCAATTGATAGATCATAGACCTGTGCCATGCGGTAGGCCGGCAGGTCTTCCTCTGTCGACCCGTTATCAGTCAGGAGTATCAGGGGCATCTTCTGCCCGAAACGGGCATGGTCCTTCAGCGAGAAATCAAGGTCCCGCGTGATATCCTCTATCTCGTAGAACGGGGCCTTTGACGGAGCCCGCTTGAAAAGGTAGTAATCCGAATCGAAATCTCCCCCGGACTCCCGTAACAGCGCGGTGACCGCCTGCTCTATTGCCACGGCAGAGCAGATGCCATCCGCGTCCGCGTGGTGACGGAGAATAATCGGCTGGGACGTAAAGACCGCCCGCCTGATGATCTTTGCAATCTTCCGCATCTCGGGCCTGAGTTTTTCAAGGACCGGGCTTGGGACAAGGAGTGGGATGTCCGCGGGCTCTGAACGCAGGTCCAGGGCCTTGTCGATCCGATCCCGGGCGTCCTGGGCATCGGGGCCAGTGAGAACCGATAATGAGTCAACTTCAATCTGTAGCTGGTTGTTCCGCTGCATTACCTCACCGACGATACGGACAAGGTCGCCGAGCTCCGCCTCCGGATACGCACGGACTCCTGCCTCTACAAATGCCGCCGCGTTTTCAGTCCCGGATTCGTCAACGATGGTGAATATCGTCGGTCCGCTGGTCTGCTTGACCTGGGCGATCTCACCTTCTATCCGGACAGTTCGCCCGATTTTTTTACCCAGTTCTGCAAGGAGTACCGCGGTACTTTTCTTCTCAATGGCACGTACCTGGTATACCGGGATGACCACCTCTTCGAGGTCGATATTTCCATTACTCCGGATCGCCCTGACATGGACAAGTACCGTTTCGCGCTCCTTGTGCTCTGTCTTTACATTGCTCTTGTGTACAAGCCCTTTTACACGTTCATTCAGCTGGACAAATGTCCCAAACGTAGCGAACCCCTGCACACGCCCTGCATATGTCTTCCCTTCTTCCACGTCGCCAAGGTCACATGATGCCCCCAGGCGGTATACAATTATTTCATTGTTATCTTCCATTTTCCAAATCCTCGTACATTTCATTCCTGCAGATCCCGGTGCAGTCCCGGCGAATTGTCGTATATCAGGTAGTACAGGGCTATCCCCTGAATGGTATTTCGAACATATCAAGATCATCGGGGACGATTACCTTACCATAAAACCTTTTCGTTGCATCCCTGATATGGCTTGCTGTACTGGTGTAACGGGAGCTGATGTGCACCAGTGCCAGCGTGTCTGCCGACAGCCTCCCTGCAATATCTCCTGCCTCTCCCGAAGTTGAGTGAAATACTTCCCGCGCCCGTTCCATTGCGGCATCATCATACGTCGCGTCGTGAATAAGGAGGTCGGCGTGGTCCACCACGGCAAGGAGGTCTTTTATCACCGGACGCGTGTCCCCGGTATATACGACAATCCGCCCGGGCCGTGGGGGACCCATCACCTGTTCGGGGCTGATGCTGACTGTTACACCATCCTGCAGAATGCCCACGGGTTCCCCCCTCTGGAGGCGCCCGAAGAGGGGACCGGGTGGCACCCCGAGGGAAATTGCAGATTCCCGGTCAAACCGACCAGGCCTTGGTTCTTCCACAAGTGCGTACCCGAGGCTCTCCATCCCGTGATCAGTCGCAAACGCCCGTACCTGGTATCCTTCGAACTGGATGGATACCCCGTGAACGAGCTCTTCAGACAGGACCGGGAATTTAATATTAAACCGGCAGAGATGACGCAGCTCCGTGACGAATTCATGCACCCATGCCGGGCCGTAGATGGTCAAAGGTTCTTTCCGGCCGTTGAATGAAAGTGTCTGCACAAGGCCGATGACACCAAGAAAATGGTCGGCATGCCAGTGGGTGATGAAAATGGCGTCCACGGTAAACCCGGTTCTTGCCCTCATCATCTGCTGCTGGGCGCCTTCCCCGCAATCAAAGAGGATCGTATCAGACCCTCTCCTGATCATGAAGCAGGGGGGGTTCCTCTGCGGGGTAGGGAGAGCCCCGGCCGTGCCAAGGAAATATATCTGTAACGTCTCACCAGTTATACAAACCACCTCTTGAATACCACAAGGCTCTTCTTTCCTTCTTCAGGTGACTTCCCTTCAACCACGACGACCCCTGAATAATCCTTCCGGACTGCCGGGCCAACGATATTCCATGGAATCGTCCCTGTCCCGAGAGCAAGGTGCTCATCGGATACACCATGGTTATCATGGATGTGGATATGCGTTGCATGGGGCAGGAGGGGTAAAAATTCCTTAACCCTTCCGACCGTGTTGGCGTGCCCGAAATCGATGGTGATCCCAATCCCCTCGATGCCTTCGGTCATCCCAAGGATCTCCTCGGGCCTCTGGCAGAGGAACTCCCGGATCCCAATCATATTTTCCAGGCATGCAATAACACCACAGTCCGCTGCGACCTTCCCGATCCTGACCAGGGCCTCTTTCTGGAGCTGCCATGCCTTATCGGGGAGAAGTTTTCCCACCGGTGACAGGTAGCCGGGGTGGACGGTCACCCGGTCCGTGAATTCAGCCGCATTTGTGACACAGACACAGACCTGCCTGATGGACTCCTCCCAGATCGGGTGGTTCAGGGTGGCCAGGTTTAAGTCACCGTAAGGTGCATGGACCGTTATCGCAAGGTCTGTACTCGCAATTGCTTCACGGATATCCTTCCTGTTGGCCGGGTTGTCAAGGCGGTACCGGCCATCTGCAACGACCTCCCACCCGCTGTACCCTGCGTCCGGAATCCCGTATACCCATTCAATGGAGTCCCAGACCTTCGCTGACGAAGAGAAATACGGGGTAGTGCTCATGGTACCACCTTCACTTTTTCGAGGAATGCCATGACCTTCCTGATGAAGGACTCCAGGCTGCCATCATTATCGATGCGGTAATCTGCTCCAAGCAGAGCTTTTCCAAGGCCCCATGCCTGTTCACGCTCGTCCCTTGCTTTCAGTGCGTTCCCGTCAAGGTTATCATCGGGTCGTCCCCGGCTGGTAATACGGCTCGCGCGTGTCCCGAACGGCGCATCGATCCGGACGAGGACAAATCCGGGGAAACTGTCCCGGAATACCTGGACTTCCGAATCACCCCTGATCCCGTCAACAATCACCAGCGGGGCTTCCTGGCCCCTTACCTCCGGGACACAGAGCCGGGCGATCGCGTCCATGCCGTGTTCCGCCCTGATCCGCCCGGCAGTCTCACCGAGGTTCTTATCCGTGCAGGGGAGGCCCGCGTCCTGCACGGCCTTTCGGATCACATCACCCATAACAATCACGGGAATGCCCAAAGATAACGCAATCCGTGAGAATTCTCCCTTACCGCTCGCGGGCAGCCCAACGATCCCTACTACCTTCATACGAAATCTCACCTCCCTCACGGGTCCTGATCCTGACCGGCCGGTTGAGCTGGTCTGCAATCTTTGTTAACTCACTGCATGACATAGGGGGGATATCTCCCTGCACACCCTGCTGGATAACAAGGTCAACGTCGCTGCATTCACGGGAGATATACGGGACCTCGTCCTCGTAGCCCCGGAACAGGGTTATTACCACCTCGAACTCAGAAATTTTCCCCCCCTGGCTGGCAGCCCTGCAGATTGCCAGTGAACGCTGCACCTTGCTGACGCAGGGCACTTTCATCAGGTTGTCATAACGCTGCCACCGGGCCTTTATATCGAGTGCGATACGGTCAACGAGGTTCTGTTCAATGAGGACTTCGAGGGTATCAGGGTATACGCCGTTTGTCTGTACACCCACAAGAAGGCCCATTTTTTTTACCGCACCTGCCAGTGCAACCAGGGGCTCTGCCTGCATGGTCGGCTCACCGCCTGAAAATACCACCCCGGAAATAAGGAGCCGGGACGACCTGATCATCCCGATGACCTCTTCCACCGGTCTTATGTCATTCCCTGACAGGATGGACGCATTATGGCAGTACGTGCACCGTACCGGGCAACCCCGTAAAAATACCGTGCATACCGCTTTTCCCCTCCAGTCTACCGTGCTGATTGGGACAAAACCACCGAAATTGACATCCATCGTGCTCGCCAGAAATCAAATCTGTGCTCAGTAGTATGGCGAAGTGTGGTATTCAATGTAGTGAAGTGGTCCCGGGCACAATTTTTCATCACCAGATTAGGTCGGCGTCCGGGTATTATTTTTCCAGGATGGAAAAAATTATGCCGCAAGCAAGCACCCATTACTATTGGGAAACACGAATGTCGAAGAAACATTTTACAACAGAAGATGCCGCGAGGATTGGCAAAACCCTTATGATTACCTGGTCGGAGTTTGACCTGGAACAATTCAGGATGGGCCTCGACGTGGAACTTGAACATGGCCTTGTAGACCCGGCCACCAATGTGACCAATGATGACCCAGTGATGACCGGAAAGATCGCGCTTGCACACCTGAACGAGTTCCCGGACTATTATTCGCGACTTGCAAAAATGGAGAAAGAAGCAGACCTTTTCTGGGGAAAAGAAGATTAATATGTCTCCAATTTATCAATATCCACGTTTTCATCAGGAATAATCCCGCAGGTAGGCCCACCCCTGTGATTCCGGCAAAATGTAAATTAAAATTGCGTAAATATAAAACAATTTTACTTGATCATTTAACAAGCAAAATTTAGTCTGCAATTTTTAAAACAAGCCTTTATCTTGTTTATTCCACAATTGTGATGGTATGAGTATGATCAGCGATGCCAGGGCAGGCATCATTAACCAGGAGATGCAGGCCGTTGCGAAGGCAGAGGATGTCACCGAGGAATTTGTGAGGAGAGGGGTCGCCGGGGGCCACATTGTAATCCCGGTGTCACCGTACCGCAAGGTCAAGGTGTGCGGTATTGGCGAAGGACTGACAACCAAGGTTAATGCCTCTATCGGGACGTCATCTGACATTGTTGATATCGACATGGAAGTTGCAAAGGCCAGGCAGGCCGAACTTGCCGGGGCTGACACGCTGATGGAGCTCTCAACAGGAGGAGACTTCGCCGAGATCAGGAGACGCGTTGTTGCAGCCACTACCCTCTCGGTTGGGAGTGTCCCACTCTACCAGGCGTTTATCGAGGCAGCGAGGAAAGACGGTGCGGTCATTCACATGAAAGAGGATGACCTCTTCCGCATCACCGCAGAACAGGCGAAACTCGGGACGAATTTCATGGCGATCCACACCGGGATCAACTTTGAGACGATAAAGCGGCTGAAGAACCAGGGACGGCATGGGGGCCTGGTCTCCCGCGGCGGTGCATTCATGACGGCATGGATGCTCCACAACGAAAAGGAAAATCCGCTGTATTCCGAATTCGATTACCTCCTCGAGATCATGAAGGAGCATGAAGTCACCCTCTCGATGGGAAATGGTATGAGGGCCGGTGCGGTCCATGATGCGACCGACCGGGCTGCAGTGCAGGAACTCCTGATTAATGCCGAGCTCGCGGACAAGTCCCATGCAGAAGGCGTCCAGACGATCGTTGAAGGACCCGGACACATCCCGCTCGACGAGATCGAGGCAAACGTGGTACTGATGAAGCGTGTGACGAACAATAAGCCGTTCTACATGCTCGGGCCCCTGGTTACGGACATTGCCCCCGGTTACGATGACCGGGTTGCCGCCATCGGTGCCGCCATCTCATCGAGTCTTGGTGCAGATTTTATATGCTACGTCACCCCGGCTGAGCACCTTGCCCTGCCGACTGTTGAGGAAGTTTACGAAGGGG
This sequence comes from Methanomicrobiales archaeon, assembly GCA_037134435.1. Lineage (GTDB taxonomy): Archaea > Halobacteriota > Methanomicrobia > Methanomicrobiales > Methanospirillaceae > CAIKOD01. The sequence goes on from JBAXMF010000014.1 coordinate 8,721, forward strand.
TCATGAGTTCAAGGATTGCCGCACACGTCGGGGACATGATCAAGCTGAAAAAGACCCGTAAGGCAGACCTCGAGATGGGCCATGCCCGCCGTGACCTGGACTGGACCCGCCAGTTCCAGCTTGCCATGAACCCCGCACGGGCAAAGGCAATCAGGGACGAACGATCACCCGCTGATACCGATGCCTGCACGATGTGCGGGGACTATTGTGCGATTAAAATCGTGAATCAAAATTTCAAATTCTAATTTTTTCCCGTGGTACGTTCGAAGAACCTGACGCGGGTTAATTTCCCTTGTTATCCCACAATGTTAACGTCCACACCGTTTCCCATGAAATTCTTCCCAGCATATGTGGCGACATATATTCCCTACCGCTTTGAAGGCGTCTTCTAAGTCAGGGAAATTTGGGATCCCTGAATCCTTCAGGATCCGCAGCGGTGTCTTCATGGAGTCACCGCCAATCATGCACCCGACGATCATCTTGTGGGTATTTTTCGAGAACCTGACCAGCTCGTTTGCGACTCGTATCGGGTCTGATATTGCTGAAGGCACATTAATTACAAATGCGATATCCCAGGCATCCTGGTTTTTTATCATCACGTCAAACGTCCGGGCGAACCTGTCAGCCGTCGCGTCCCCCACCATGTCGATCGGGTTGCGCCTGTTCCAGTCAACCGGCAGGATGGTATCAAGTTCCTGGATGATGGCGGGTGAAAACTCCACTATTTCGATCCCGAACTGTTCTGCATAGTCAGAGGAGAGTACTGCAAAACCCCCGGCATTGCTGATGACGATAGCACGCGTACCTTTGGGATATCCTTCAGATGAAAGGAGTTCCGCCGTCTGAAACGCTTCACGCATGGAACGTACGGGAATTATCCCGGATTGCCAGAAGGCGGCCATATATACATCATAACTGCCTGACAACGAACCGGTATGGGATGCCGCGGTCATCTGTCCGATCCGGGATGACCCGGACTTGATGGCAACAACAGGTTTTTTTTGCGTGACTTCCCGGGCAATCTTCATAAACCGTCGTCCCTTGCGAATCTGCTCAATGTAGAGGATAATTGCACGGGTGTTGGGATCATCCGCGACGTACAGCAGGAAATCTTCAAAGGTAAGATCGGCCTGGTTTCCGATGCTGACAACAGCAGAAAAACCGATCTCCTCAGGCAGGCTCCAGTCCACCATGGTAGAGATGATGGCCCCGCTCTGCGAAATGAATGCAATACTACCAGGCCTTGGAGATATCGGGTCGAATGTTGTATTGATCCCCTGGTGAGGGAGCATAATACCGAGGCAGTTCGGGCCCACGATCCGGATGCCGTATTGCCTGGCAATCGTGAGTACCTGGTCTTCAAGGACCGATCCGGCTTCCCCGGACTCCCGGAAGCCTGAGGATATAATGACGACAAGAGGAACACCCCGGACTCCGGCTTCTTCTACTACCTTCGGGACAGAATGCGACGGGACCACGACAACTGCAATATCGATCGGGCCTGGAATAGACGAAAGGGTGGGATACACGGCCCTACCGAGGATTTTCTCGTGTTTCGGATTCACAGGATACAGGGAGCCCGGAAATGAAAGGAGATTCCGCAGGACTGAATACCCAACCTTGTTGGGGTCCGGGGAGGCGCCAATAACCGCAATTGACTCAACATGAAGAAGCTCCGTCGGCATCACCGGCTCCGGTTCGCCTTCCGGCATCGCATCCTCATCGGCCACATAGAACCGGGCATCAACAACACACGCCCCCACACGGTATAAAAAAACAGGATTGAGATCGAATTCGACAATTTCGGAACATTCCAGGAACATGCGTGCAACAGACTCGATCAACGTAATCAACGCATTAATATCGCGTGCCGGTTCATTCCGGAACCCCTTGATCAGGCGGTAGGCCTGCAATTCATGGACCATGGCGTTGATATCGGAAGAATTGACCGGAAGCACCCGGATTGAGACATCTTTGATCAGTTCAACGAGGGTACCCCCCATACCGACCGTTATTACCTTTCCGAATGTAGGATCAACCCTGCCACCGATCAGGATCTCAAGTCCCTTTTCCTTCTGCTGTTCAATGATAAGACCCAGAATAATAGCGGATGGATCAAATGCCTGCACGTTGCGGACTATTGTATCATACGCAACTTCAGCCTCAACAGTCGACTGGATACCGGTGATGACACCCCCCGCATCGCTTTTATGGACCACCTGGGGTGAGATGACCTTCATCACCAGCGGGTATCCGGTACGTTCTGCGCCGACCGCTACATCCTGGCGGGACTGGACAACCGAAAACAGGGGTACGGGTATTCCGTGGTTTTTCAGCAGTCCGTACCCTTCCGCTTCTGAAAGCATCCTGCGAGTCATGTCACTAGCTCCATGGATAGGTATACTCGGCTCCGGGTTATCAGGTTATTTGATAAATGGAACCGATCATACCGGTCATACCATCTGTCGTACCGCGAGCGCAGTACCGGATCTGCCAGGTATTGGAACCGTTATCATACTCTTTTTTGTTGCCAGCTCCGGTAAGGTCACGGGGGGAGCCTGGTCATTTTATTCATCGCGGCGAGCCGGGACCATCCGTTAACCCATGTGGAAGTGGTCCCGCGAGGACATAATCCAGTGAATGGAGGCTCTGACTTTCTGTTATATCCCCGGCTGGGGAAGGGTAACGGGGAGGACATATATTCATCCGGTCCCCTGCTTGTCGTGAGAACGCTGGCAACGTTCACCTATTCGACGTATTCAATTTTTTTCTCACCAGTGCAGACGGGGTGCATGGATGAGGGAAATTGTTTCCCTGTGGAATTCCGGGCATGCACAAGTATATGTGCTTGAACAACCACGAGGATGTTATTGGTGCGCACATGATGGAAAAGGCAGATATTTTATGGCTGGAGGAGATCAGGAAAGAGGATATCGCTGCCGTTGGTGGAAAAGGGGCCTCGCTCGGCGAGATGGCGGTAATCGGGCTGCCTGTACCGCGGGCATTCATCGTAACAAGTTATGCCTTCCGCAGGTTCTTAATCGAGAACCAGCTGGAAAAGACGCTGATTAAGAATTTCGAGAACCTGGATGTGGAAAATAATGCAGCCCTTGAACATGCGGCTGAACTGGCAAAAGATGCAGTCATGAAGGCCTCGATCCCTTCAACGCTTGGGGATCACATCCGTGAGGCCTACCAGCTGATGGACTCGGGCGGGATGGTCGTCGCGGTACGGTCAAGTGCAACCGCAGAAGACCTGCCTGATGCCAGCTTTGCCGGCCAGCAGGAGACCTATCTCAATATTAAAGGTATCAACAACCTGCTTACGGCAGTCCAGATGTGCTGGGCTTCACTGTACGGGGCACGGGCAATCTATTACCGGTCAAAGCAGGGGTTCGATGACAATACCGTGAATATTGCGGTCGTCGTACAGCAACTGGTCAATTCAGAGAAAGCGGGCGTGATGTTTACCAACCACCCGGTGACCGGCGAACCGCTCACCATGATCGAAGGGTCCTGGGGGCTTGGTGAATCAGTCGTATCAGGCTCCGTATCACCGGATAAATACATCGTCGACCAGCGTGCAGAGAAGGTCATTGACAGGATGGTCTCGAACAAGAAGATCGAGATCATCGCCGAGGGGACACATGGGACGAAAACAGTCCCGGTTTCACCGGAGCGGCAGGATATGCAGGTATTATCTGACGAGGAAGTACTAAGGCTCGCAATGTTTGGCAAGATTGCCGGGAACCATTACGGGATACCCCAGGATATCGAGTGGGCGATCGTGGGAAAAACTTTTTATATCCTCCAGTCCCGGCCGATTACGACGATAAAACAAAAAATAACTGAAAAATCTGAGGATAGATCAGAGTCGGGGACCGGGGCTATCATTGTCAGGGGGCAGGGCGCATCCCCGGGGATTGCGTCAGGGAAGGTCGTTATTGTCCGCGATGCAAAGGACACCAGCGCTGTTTCGGAAGGGGACATCATGGTCACGAAGATGACCAACCCGGACATGGTCCCGGCAATGAAAAAAGTCTCGGCTATTGTTACCGATGAAGGCGGGATGACCTGCCACGCCGCAATTGTCAGCCGGGAGCTTGGTACACCGGCGATTGTCGGCACGAAAACAGGGACGACGACGTTACAGCCAGGCCAGTTGGTTACGGTTGATGGTGAGAAGGGGTTTGTGTATGAAGGGGCCAATGCCGTGAAACAGGCCCCGTTACCAGCCACGGCAGTTACCCAGTCTTCGCCCGTGATAACCGCTACCTCGGTGAAGGTAAATGTCTCTATTCCCGAAGCAGCGACCCGGGCCGCGGCAACAGGTGCCGACGGAGTGGGCCTTCTCAGGATTGAGCATCTAATCCTTGGCCTGGGTAAGACACCCGGGTGGTACATCACCAATCACAAGGAGACAGAGTTCGTACAGGAGCTCTACGACGGGATAAAAATCGTCCTCGATGCATTTTACGGGAAGCCGGTCTGGGTCAGGACACTTGATGCACCAACTGATGAATTCCGGAACATGGCCGGTGGGGAGAACGAACCGATCGAGCACAACCCGATGCTCGGCTGGAGAGGGATCCGCAGGGACCTCCAGAGCCCGGGCCAGTTCAGGCTCCAGGTCGAGGCATTCCTGCGCCTCTGGGAAGATGGTTACTCAAATCTCGGGGTCATGTTCCCGATGGTCTCGCACCCAGACCAGTTTATTGACGCAAAATCGATGATGAAGGGGTGGGGTGTTGATGTTGACCATGTGGCCCTCGGGATCATGATCGAGATCCCGGCCAGCGCAATTCTCATCAGGGAATTCATTGACGCCGGTATTAATTTTGCCTCGTTCGGTACCAATGACCTTGTCCAGTACACCCTCGCAATCGATCGAAACAATGAAAATGTCGCGTGGATGGCTGACTCGAAACACCCGGCGGTCCTCAGCCTGATCCATGATGCCATCCAGACCTGCAATGAATATGAAGTGGAGTGTTCGATCTGTGGCCAGGCGGGGTCTGAACCTTCAATGGTGCAGTGGCTTGTAGAGCATGGTATCAGCAGCGTATCAGCCAATATCGATGCCATCGCAAAGATCCGCGAGACGGTTGCCCGGACAGAGCGAAAGATTATCCTTGAGAGTGCGAGAAGCCGGAACGTTTAAGAAACGTTGCAGCGGTACTCACCTTTTTTTCTCTCCCGGCCGGGGCGGGCTTTTTTACTATCATCCCCTTAGCCCGGGCTCCCGTACTCCGGGTTACCTTGAGTACCTGCTCTTATAGTGCGACCGTGAGCATGCCAGCCGCGAAGTTACACCAAGTGAAGACCGGAACCCGGGTCCACTTCGTTATCATCTGTTTATGTGAGTGATATCGGCCCGGTCATGTAAAAATTAGCGGACCCGGGACCAAGATAGCCCTTTACGTCCAATGCCAGGTAGTTTTAATGTCATTCAAAGGGATTTCCGGACCTCACGGGTCGCTTCCACCATGTTGCTCAATTTCCCGAAAGCGGCTTCCCGGGTGCGCATCCTCATGCCGCAGTCCGGGTCGATGAGCATGGTGCCGGGCCCGAATACTTCAATCCCCTGCTCAATACGTTTCCGAATCTCGCTGACGGGTTCAATGGTATCCGTGGATGAATCGACACAACCATACCCGAGCATTCGCCCGCCAAGGTCGCACGAGCTGAAAAGTTCAAGGTTGCCATGATTGTTTGAAAACTCGAAGTCAAGAATATTCACCGGGAATTTTATGATTTCATCGATGACACCTGACAGGTTCCCACATACATGCATGCAGGTGGGTATTCTGACGGAGGAGGCGATCTGTTGAATTGCCTTTCTCCCGACGCTGAGGTCCGCGGTACCGGTCGACAGGATTGGTTCGTCAAGCTGGAGGATGGTGACCCCCAGGGATTCAAGAGCTTTTGCCTCCCCGATAAACGCGGAAGCGATATCCATCGCAAGTTCATCCCGGTCCCGGTACATCGGTGTGGAAAGGTGGAGCCCGTGGGCAAGTGTAGACGGTCCGGTGATAATACCTTTTATCATGGGTTTGATCGAATGGGCAAATTTGACATCCCCAATGGTAATCGGTGATGAGGGGGCCTGTACTTTCCCGGTCACCTCCTGTCCTTTGATGCCTGGCACGGTCCCGGTAAATGCCTGGATCATGTCCCCCCTGACCTGACCGTCAGAGATAATATCGATCCCGGCTTTGACCTGGTCATCCACGGCGGTTTTCACCGCAGAATGCAAGGGGTCTAATAACGACCGTAACCCGTGGCCGGGCACCGCGGGGTAACTTCCAACAACGGTGGTTGGCAGGATTATTCCATAGGGAAGGTCATTGTTCATGCCGCGGGCCTCCGTAGGTCCCCTGGGAAACGTACCTCATTGTGGACATCGGAGCAGGCACGAGCCGTCATCGCCAGCCGGACTGTCCCGCCATTCCGCGTTCCGTTTCCTTCCCCACACCCGGGTCCCTGCATCAATCCCGTTCTGGTCCTGGACCGATCGGGTATTGAGACTTCGGCTCTCACTCTGTCTTTTGATGGTACCATACTATCAATCACCCTTTTGGAAGTGAGCAGTCCTGTTTTACGAGAGGCCTGGGGATGCCCGCGGCCCCATCGTTGCAGCCATTCATCCCAACAGGACGCCCAACTATCAGATTTCGTGAATTTCTGCTTGCGTTACAGTAAATCATTTGGAATTCCACGTTAGACACTCTATACATCCGGACTATGGGATATAGTTTGCCCAACGAGCCACTAAATTTCCCTATCATCCACCCCCTGAAAAAAGGGTCATTCATTTCTGATCCCGGCATTAATTCAACTCAGGTTAACCCAGGAGTGAAATCAGGCCCTATTCCAGCCACATATTCCAAAAATAAGGGGGATATTCGCATTGCACCACCCTTCACTACCCCCCTCCTGCAAGTGCCCTAATTTTTGGGTTGGTACTGCCACCATTCCACCCAGTTTCTGAAAATACCCCATTATCAGCAATATTTTTAAACAACCCCAATTCTCTCTTCTTTCATCGAAATCCGGAACCATAATGGGCAGGAATTCCCTACACCATGCCATTACCAGTCCGGTGGCATAACCGGTTACGGCTGCACCAATAGCTCTGAATTCCGGTCCCGCACCTGTCTATCGCATATTGTTAAAGAATCCATTGGACTGCGATATATGCGATATCGCGTAAGGCGATACCTGGAAACCTAACATTAAAATACGCCTCTTTTAAGGTAAGGAGGCAGGATTACCCTCTAACCGGTTTGTATCGGTATCGTCCCTATGTTACGGTACCGTTCTTTTTATCAATTCCCCCGTTGATGTTCACGTAAGTCGTATGGCTCTATTCAAATGTACCTGGTGTGGGAAATGCTGTGCATGCTATGGAGATTTTATCAAAATCGAGCGGAAGCTTACCAGCCGTGATTATTACTGCAGGTACGGGATAAAAAACGAACAATTTCTCGCCCACATTGAAGGGGACTACGTAGACAGTAATCCCTTGAGTCCGGATGAAGGGGGACCGGTAAAAGGCTGCCCGTTCATGCGGGAAAATTTGGCCGGTGATGGATTTGCCTGTGCAATCTATGCCACCCGCCCACAGATCTGCAGAGAATTCCGCTGCTACCGGATGCTGATACATCATCCCGACGGGCACGAATGCGGCAGGATTATGGGACGCAATCAACTCAAAACCACGGACGAAACATTAGAGCGAATCTGGAACGAACAGGTTGCACCACTACCCTATAACAATGATGCAGCCTGGATCAAATCTGTGACCGCGATACTTACGTCCCATGGATACGAGGGAGACCTTGTCGAATAAGAAAGAAAAAAAGGTAATTCCCGGTTTTTGGAAAGTTAAGACCTGCGAATAGGACCAGAATCTTCCCCGGGATCGTTTTCAGCCCCGGTTATCCTGGTGGCCCCCGGGGTTCGTCAATGTACTCGAGGTTGAACCGGTAGAGATGAGTAAAACCGCAGTTCCTGCACCGGACAGTAAAATTCCTGCAGCCAATCGTTATATCATGGGGTCCGGTCACCTTGCACTGCCTGCATAATGCCGTGGACCTCAGGTCCCAGATATCAAAACATCCTGGCTTGATATAGTCCCCTTTTTTACTGATATCTTCAATAATTGGGATATATGCTCTTGTAGCCCTACAATTATCACAGACAACCTGAGCACCGTTCGGGACTGCGGTAATGACCTGGTCGACATCCTTCTGGCAGTTGAAGCAGGTAGTCCGGTGACGCATCGCGATGAAATCTTCCATTCATCATACTCACAAGCGGGAACATATAAAGTATTGCTGTAATGAAGGAGTGCCTGGCCCGGGTAAAGTTGTCAGGTTCATCCGGACTCTCCCGTTTTGTCCCGGGTAGCTGAAAAGTTGGGCATCGGCTTTGATGCGGAAAAGCTCCCTTTACCACCTGTTCGAGAAAAGGGAATGTATTTAAGTTGCCCAAAACCTGACAGGACCCCCATCCAGATACTTTTAATACAGGAAGCATGATGTATTGTTTGAAATGACTGCCTGCAGTCAATCATACCATAGTACAGCGGGGTG
>JBAXMF010000015.1:0-17024 GCA_037134435.1 Methanomicrobiales archaeon
GGGCAACACCGGACAGTTCGGAGATGGTGGCAACTGAGTCCTGATCCGTGTAATGCTCCAGTGAAAGGCCCCGGATCCACGGTGAGTACGGGTGTGCAAGGTTTGTCGCGTTCTGATCGTAGGCAATAATATACATTTCACCGTTGATGAATGGACCTTTCGGGTCGATGAACGCCTCAAGCGCTTTTTCTTTCCCAAACGTCTTTGCATAACCTGCAGCGTCCTGGACGAACGAGACGAGTTCTCCGGGCGTCCTGTTTTTCGCAGTTTCGTTCATGCCGGAAACGGGAAATTCCGTGCCAGTGTTTTCGTTAAGCGCGGCGCTGATATAATAGGTGCCGTCCACATCCACCACATACGAGACTTTTGGCTGGATGGTGTTGTTCATTGACGGTTCCCGGTAGTGATAGCTGACCAGTCCCTTCCCGGTCCGCGCCGCATCGATGAGGTTTTGGACGATAGGAATACCGTACGGATCGGAAAGGTACAGGATATTTTTCCCGCGGATTTCGTGCTCGAAAGTCCCGGCAAGAGTTGTCCCGTCATATCCCCCTGCAAAGATATTCGGGCCTTTTCCGGTGAACTGACCATTCGGGTTATTCAACTCAGCAATGGTTTTTTCCTTCCCGTTCCCGCGAGCGTAGACCACGGCCTTATCGACAAACGCGATCAGGTCCCGCATCGATCGGACCCCTTGCGGTTGGGCAGATATATTGGGTGTGATGGCTGTTGCGGCTGGTATCGTAATAGCAGGCTGGGTGATGGAGGTTTCTGGTTTCTGCAGGGTGGACTGGGAACAGCCCGCTGTTAGCAGACAGCCCGTCACCACCAGTACAATAAGAACACAAGAAGGGATTCTCATGCACGTACCATATCAGGCAGACCATAAAAAGGTTATTTTTTACCCGTTACCCTTCATTCCGGCGTTTGGAATGGGGCCGGACTGATATCCGGTGGGGCACGGTCCAACCCATATCGGGTGATATACAGGATTAATCCGAGTGGTTCGCATCGGTGTGCTTTTTTTCAAGGTACGGGATATAATGCTCGAAACGGTGGACCCTTGTACTCATTGGGAACACGATCCGGGATGTACTGATTACAGCATCACCTCTCCGGAGGGTCTGGATTTCCGTATCCATCCAGGAAATGTCCTGTTTGGCGCTGGATGCGATCATGGCCCGGTCGTTCCGGTCTGAAAGGCCGAGGATAATGTAGGTATTAATCTGGGCAAGGATTGTCGGATCGATATTTTTTGGTTGCTGGGTAATAATACAGAGCCCGACACCGAATTTCCGCCCTTCCGTGGCACATTCCCTGAAAATATGGGTCTTGTGCCCACTGGTTGATAAGATCCTCTGCGCCTCCTCGATTGCGATCAGGACTTTATGCTCCTTTTTTCCAGGTCCCATGACATCAGACATGACCGATTCCTGGTACGTCTTCATAATACCCCGCGTAATTGCAGAGAGCAGCAACAGCTCCGTACTCTCCCCCATCAGGGGAGCATCGATAAGGACGACCTTGTTGTCCATGAGATCACGGATTATCCCGGGGATCGATGACCCGTTCCGGCGGAGAAATAACGCGGTCTCCCCGATTAGAAGACTCATCCTGCTCTGTACCGCTTTTAAGTTTCCACTGCTGGCTGCACGGAGTGCAAAAACGATATGCGGGTACCGGCTCTCCTGGCTCGTGATCCGGTGCGGTGAAGGTAATGATTCAACACCTTCAGAGATGAAAAAATCAATAATTTCGTCCCCTGAAAACGGGTCAAGGGATTCGATAATCTCCCAGACGGGATCGGAAAGGTTGAAAATCAGCCCCAGGTCGTTCATCCGGAAATCATTATGCTCGATGGTGAGTTCCTGCATCCCGTACAGGAGACGTTCATTCGCAGGGCGGATGGAATATACCGACAACCCGTCTCTCCCGCTGGCATAATTCAACAATCCAAGCGAGTCCCCCGACTTCCCATGCCCGAGGAGATATTCGCCGTGGGGGTCAACGAGGAGGAGGCCCAGTTTCCGGATATGCATGCAGGACGCTGCAAAGACTTTCATGAGGTTACTTTTTCCCATGCCGGTCGTCCCGAAAATACCGATATGCTGCGGGATTGCTTCGCTTGGGACCGCGACCGGAATATCTTCGATAACGCCCTTTCCGGATTTTAGTGCCCCAATCTCGATATCTCCCATTGCGTCCCTGATAAAAACGAGATCCGCAGCGAGGGGCCGGCTTACCTGGGACCCGGAGGCTGGGATAAACCCGGGAGGCTGGAAACTTCCGGTTTCATCGATAAATCCAAGGGATATGGCCTCCACCTCGATGCCCAACCCAGTTCCCTGGTGACAATTCATGGTTTCCGGGTAAGGGTCCACTTTCTTGTGGCTGAGACCGGTGACTTTGGCAAAGAACGTAACCGAGGTCCCCGGATCATGTATCCGGACGATATCCCCGATGAACAGCCCGGCACCGCCACATTCCAGGAAACAGTACTTCAGCAGGGACTGTGCAATAAAATCCCTGCCGACCGGGAGATGCCCGGTACCGTGCCTTGTATATTTTTCCCCTGGTTCAGTCATCACGAAGTACCGAACTGTTTGAGGAGTTACTTTATGTAACTATCTCCGTGAAGTGCTTCCCTTGGGCGAAATCGATCAGGTCTTACTATAATTTACGTCCTGCACGAGTAACCGGGGACCCAGGTGACCTGTAAAATCGGATAACTACAGGGTGTTCCGCAATGAAGACGCTAGGGTCATCACATGGCAAAACTGATGAAAAACTCAATTTATAACAATAATTCTGCCAGGGTCTGTTCGTACCCGGATCAGAAAACCCGGGAGGTTCGTTTCAATGAGCCACCCCTGACTCCTTGCATCTTAATCGCTTCGTTTGAGTTTTTTCTCATGGCTCATTACAAAAAATACAGGTGATGGGATTTTTCCGTATCTGGCAATGGCGGGACCAATAATTTAAAAAATTAGAATGAGCAATTGGATAGTATGAGCAGGAAGATGGATGAGGAAACGAAGAAATGGTTGACATCTGATCATGGGCCCGAAGAGAAAGAGTCCCTTCTTAAACAGGTGGCAGAAGCAGAGAAACAGGGCCTCTATAATTACACTATCAACGTCCCAAGTGCCTGGTATGAGATCGAGAATGGGATTATGAAGGGGTCGGGAAGGAAGGTGGAGTGACCAGATAACTGGCTAAATCGCAGGCTGGACAAAAAGGAAGGGGCCCGTTACCTGCAATTATCCCTGGTCTTTTTATTATTGTCAGGGGTCTGACCGTTGCAATTATTGAGACCTGACGACTTTTCTTCAGATCGTAATTCGGGGTAGCACCGCAATTACAGGCCAAGGTTGCAGATCAGAGAACGGGTGGCAACCGGGGTTATGTACTGGTTCGCCAGGTCCATATCCTGGGGTTTTGGACAGACCCCCCTGGTTTTTCCGGTCATTCATTTATCCGGGGATTGCCTGGTTCGTGGTACCGGGGACTGCAAGGACATATACGTGGTTCCTCATCTTCTCGGGGAAATAATGGGCATCAAACCACATTGCTTCGAACTCCCCTGCATTGAAATAGGTAATTCCGTCGACCCGGTCATCGTGGCAGTCTGCAGAATCCGCAAAAATGATCACATCGTCCCAGAATATCGGGGTGCCACGGTCATCATACCCCACGACTACCACCCAGTGACCGCCCCAGTCGATCCATTCCACCAGGGTTGGTTTTCCGGATTTGAGGTTGTCCCGGAGCATCTGGATGGACCCGTTCGTCCCCCAGGTGGCATTCCATCCTTTACTGGTAAACCACGATGCCATCACATCGGGGGTCGCTCCAAGGGTGGTCGTTTCGGTTGCCACGCCGGTCGTTGAAACATGCATCTCATCCGAGACCCTGAATTCATCACTATCCCCCCCGGAGAAATTTACCCCGTAATAGGTCATCACATTCATTGCAGCGACGGGGCCGCAGGTCCAGTTCGTCATCTGCTGCCTGATGCCTGTTACCGGAAGGACCGTCAGGTGATCATCCGATCGAAGTGTGTTGAAATCAATCCCTGTATAATAGCGTGGTCCATTAAGGACTGAATCGGTAGAATAACTTATTTTCCCCTCCGTTCCAGCTACCTTCGCGTACCCGGATATTCCCCACACGACAAAAACAAGGATGACGATCAGGCCAAGTCCCCAGAAGACGTAACGCAACGACATTTCGTCACCGCAGATTCATTGAATGAACGTTAAAACCTGATCCAATAATAAGGGATCGTTTTACCAATGGTCGCGGAAATCCTGGTGTAACCTGCCATTGCCGGAAAACGATTTGAATATCCGGGGTTGTTACAGGGGGTGCTCTGGCAATAATCTGGGAATGCAATCAAACGAGTGGTCGTTCTACCAGGCAGTGACATTGAAGGGATATCCCATACAATACCTCTATACAGGTGAAAAAAAAGATGAAACCCGCTGGATTAGCATTGGTACTACTATTCGCAGGTATTACGATCATGGTAGCCGGGTGTTCCTCACTGGGTAGCGTCGGGACCTACGACCAGGGCGACCAGACATCAAAGGTGCAGGCAACACTGCTCACGCAGCATGAGGACTGGGGTATTACCCGGGGTTGTTATTATACGGTACAGTACCAGGTCTATAATACAGGCTCTACGCCTGCAAACAATGTGAAACTAGGGGTCATGCTCATTCATATCAACGACAATGCCGTCCGGGACTCACGGGATATCTATATCGGGACACTGGCACCCGGGGCCTCCACGACTGTTGCAGTTGAACTCGATGGGGAGTGCTTAAAGGATTACAATGTCCGTGCGGTGCCGGTGTATGAGGTGTAACCCGTAGGATCTCATTTTTGGTTGCTACCGATTTTCGTAACTCATCTCTCGCTGAACCCGGGAAAAATTATTTTTTCTGGCCTCCGCTTAACGAGAGGATCTTCCCGGGATTTTTTTGTATACCCGGCAGCACCGTCACGGTGTTGTGGATGGCCTGTCGGATATTTTTTTTTGATAGCAACGGTTGACGGTATTTTCCGGGGCGGGAAGTTCCCGGAACCCGCTGATGTGAGAGATCTTACCTACCAGGTCCCGGTTTTTTCCGGCAGCATGAATGTTCGTGTAAAAATCGAAAATTTTCCCGGAACTCCTGGTAGAGTGCTGCCCGATTGCTACATTGGCATCTGGCTGGTGTTGGATGTGAAACAGCCCCGATGCGGGGTTGGTGATATCACAGGGACGCACACGATCGGCAGGACACCGTATCCCATTGACCCTTTGACCCCAGTTCCAGGTCTGGATTAGCTGTTCCATCAGATCGCGAAACATCAGAAAATGGCTATTCCAGGCTGGAAATGGGGGCGATTATCATCCCCTTAAAAATATTACAGTGTAAAGGAGGCATAATTATTGGGGTAATCTGGCTCAATTCACTTTAAATTGCCCGGTTAGGTGCCGGGGTAAAACGGGGGCAAATCCGGCCTTTGCGATGGGCCATGGGCGGACTTTCCTGGAGGGGGTAAGGTCATGGGGTGGCAGGCCTTGAATATCCGGGTATATTGGTGGGAAAAGGGGCGCAAAATGGTGGGAATTGTGGTACTATACTGTTTTTTTTAGGGCGGTTCCATTCCGTGTTGCATAGCCCTGACCTGTTGTGATCATATCACCGGAGTTATTCTTATCAGTGGAATGGGGATTTTGGGATATACAATCGTTCCGTTTGTATGATCCTCATGAAAAAACCCTGGTTGTTGGCCCAGTCCGTTATGGCCTCTTGTTCGTGTGCAGGACCGTGTATTATTTCAGATATTCCTGGGTATCCTGTCGTGGGTGACACGTCAGATCCCCCCGGGATATGAGCCGCAATGTGGGGAATTTATTCCGCCGGGTGTTGAGGAAATTAACTCCGCCGCTAACAACGGTAACGTCTGGTACCAGAAATATGTAAAAGTCCGGATTGTCGATATTCAGCCCCTGCATGCTTTTATTGCAGGAAATCAAATGTAGGAATCACAGGTGAAGCAATATGCCGATTTTGCTCCGGTTTTCCGTTAATGGAGTACACTGTGCAATCGCTGTCGGAAAGACAACTTTTGTCGAGCGGATAGTCTGGATAATGCCGTCCCCCGGAGGTCCGGCTGGAGCCGCTGGTGTGATCGATCTTCATGGCAGAATTGTCCCGGTATACGAGGTAAGGGCCACCTTTGGTTTTCCCTGCCGTAAACCCGCCCTGTCTGATGTCCTTATTGTAACGAAAGCCGGCCCGGATTGTGTTGCCCTGTGGGTTGATGCAACGTCTGGCATTAGTACGGATTTATGTCCCCCTGGAGAGTCTTCACCATCAGAAGAGGAAAGACCTGTTTTTGAAGGGGTGAACATCACACCTGACGGGCTGTATATCATCCGTGACCTTCAATGTTTTTTAAGGGATGCACGACCCGCACAAATCCAGGCGGAATTACAAAAAAATCCGGTTGTATATGAAGAATCTGCGGGCGAAGAGGACCCCGCCCGGGTACTTGAAACCTTAATGGAGCGGGCATCAAAGCTCGCACAACCCGCTGCCAAAGCCCCGGTCATTGTACGCATCGAGGTACTTAAATTTCACCTTGCGTACCAGGAATATGCAATCGGAATGAAATATGTACGGGAAGTGGTACTGTCGGGGGGGATCACTCCTGTTCCCGGGACACCTGAATACATCTCCGGTGTCTGTGCAGTAAGGGGCGAGATCATCTCGTTAGTGGACCTACGGGTCCTATTTTCCATCAGGGAACACGGGCTGACTGATTTAAACCGGGTTATTGTAGTTACTGACGGGTCCATGACGTTCGGCCTGCTCGCGGATTATATTATCGGCATCGGTTCCATACCCTGGGCCATCCCAAATTCATCAGACCCTGTCCCGTATGGGATTACAGCACCATATCTACTCGGGGTCGTTGATAATGTTGTCGTATTGGACTGTGGGGCACTTCTGGCAGATCCAAAAATGCTGATTGATGACCAGACATCCTGAATCATGAGAGTCAGAATGGGATTTTTATCCTGTACCGGTATAGTATGCAAGAGTTACGACCCTGCTGACCTGAAAAAATACCAGTATATTTAAACAATATGCGGTCAGTCTATTCTTTACGTGGGACGGATCGTGTACTGGAAGTGGTAAGGATTAGGATGCAGTTTTTTTCTAACTTGAAAGTGGGGACCAAAATCCTGTTGATTTGCCTGTTACTGGCGGTCATACCTACTCTTCTTCTTGGGCTGGTGGCGTATACCAGTTCAAGTGTTGTGATATCAGAACAGATACAGACACTGCTTGAGACACAGGTCCAGGATATGAAAGGGTGGACGAATGATGTCTACAAACTTACCCGCAACAAGGTGAACAGCGATCTCAATGTTGCGAAACAGAATTTTTACGCCAAAGGGAGGCCACAGGTCATCAATGGCAGCATGACGCTAATCGATAGTAATGGCAACCGTTACGTGGTCAATGATAATTTCGAGATTGTCGACCAGGTCCAGGCAATGGTCGGTGGTGCTGCCACCGTCTTCCAGGTTTATAATGATACATACGCGGTCCGGATATCGACGAATGTTATCGGTAATGATGGAAAACGGGCAGTCGGCACGCGTCTGACGGATAACGTATATGAAATTGCGGTGAAAAAAGGCGAGACATACTACGGGAGGCGCGACCTTTTTGGGAAAAATTATGTCACTGCGTACGAGCCGATCAAAGATCCCGGTGGAAAGATTATCGGGGTACTGTTCGTCGGGACCGAAGAGGGCCAGACTCTTGATGTAGTTAAGAAAAGTATTCGTGATACCGTGGTGGGTAAAAACGGGTACATGTATGTAATTGACAGTTCAGGAAATGTCCTGGTCCACCCGGATGCGGAAGGGCAGAACTGGTCCGGCAAGGATTACGTCCAGACGATGTTCAAAAATAAGGAAGGCGCTGTGCCTCACGAAGTCGACGGGACCAATGTCCTTGATGCCTATACCTATTACGAACCGCTTGACTGGTATATCGTATCGCGGGCCGAGATGCCGGATTTCACCGGCCCCATCGATACGATCCGGAACACAATTTTAGCCCTTGTTATTGCTTCGATTGCACTTGGAGCATTGATTGCAATCCTGTTTGGACGCTCGATATCCGGGCCCCTGCAGTCTGTTGTAGTGATGATCAAAGAGCTCCGTAACGGCCACCTTTCGGTCCGCCTTAATATCCGGCGCCAGGATGAGATCGGCATCATGGCCGCGACGATGGATAAATTTGCCGATGACCTCCAGACGAATGTTGTCGGGAATATCAAGAAGATTGCGAAAGGGGATTACATCGAAGCGTTCTCAGAACCGGTTGATGACCGGGATGAGATCCGTCCTGCACTCCGGCTGATGGTGCAGTCGTTGGACCACCTTCACAAGGAGACAATCAAGCTGACCGATGCCGCCCGTGCGGGAGACCTATCGGTAAGGGGGAATGAAAACGCATTCCGCGGGGGCTACCGGATGATCATTGCCGGGTTCAATAAAACGCTTGAAACAATCACTGAACCTGTAAACGAAGCAATGCGCCTTGCCCGGTTCTATGCATCCGGAGATTTTACTGCCAGGTTTGATGAAAAAATCCCGGTAGCTGGGGAGTTTGTCGCATACCGGGATGCACTCAATACCATTGGTATCGAACTCCAGCGCCTGATGAAGCTGATCAATGAAGAGCTCTATGAAGGTATTTCGGTGCTGTCTTCAGCGTCCAGCGAGATCCTCGCCGTCACAACCCAGTTGTCAACCGCCAGCTCCCAGACAGCGACAACGGTGAATGACACATCAGATACCGTGGAAGGTGTCCGTAAAAAAACCGATATTGTCATTCACAAATCGAAATCTGTATCTGAAAAGGCAAAGAAGGCCATCGAAGTATCTGGTGAAGGGCAGAAATCAGTACAGGAAATTCTCGACGGGATGAACCAGATCCAGCGACAGATGGACACCATCGGGGTAAGTGTTATCAAGCTGTCTGAACAGAGCCAGGCAATCGGTGAGATTATCGCAACGGTGACGGATATATCAGAACAGTCTAACCTGCTGGCAGTCAATGCATCTATCGAGGCTGCGAAGGCAGGCGAACTTGGAAAAGGATTCGCCGTTGTTGCGCACGAGATCCATAACCTGGCCGAGCAGTCGAAACAGGCAACGGCGAATATCCGGACAATCCTGACTGATATCCAGCGGGGGGTTTCATCCACGGTTATTTCAACCGAAAAGGGGACCCGTTCCGTGGCTGATGCGGTCCGGCTGACAAGCGATGCGAGGGAAGCAATTGAGGTCCTTACCCGGTCAATTGCGGACTCCTCCCGCGAGGCAATAGAGATCACGTCCTCTATCCAGGAACAGGCTGCAGGGGTTGACCAGATCTCCCTTGCCATGGAAAAGATACGTGATGCAGCACAGAAAAACCTCGAAATTACACAGAAAGTTGAAAAGACCGCAGAAGATCTCCACGAACTAGGGGCACGCCTGAAGAAACTGACCGCTCAGTACCATGTCTGATATCCGATACTATGACCGGTCCGGATGACGAATTCAGGGAAATACTTCTCGCTACGTTTCGCGAAGAGGCAGAGGAATATCTCAATACGATTACCGCGGGTCTTCTTGATCTGGAAAAAACCGGCCTCGATGCAGGGACAATCCTGGTAGAGCGGGTTTTCCGGACCCTCCATAGTTTAAAAGGCGCTGCAAGGGCGGTCAGTTTCAGAGAGATAGAGCTCATCTGCCAGAACCTTGAAAATGTCTTTTCTGCCATCAAAAAAGGGGAATACCATCCCGATGCAGAGGCATTTGATGTTTTCCACCGTGCCATAAAAGTAACACGCGTATACCTTACGGAGAATTCACCTGCATCAACCGGATCGGCTGAAATTATCAGCACTATCAGGGGGCTGGTTACCAGTAAAAAAATGGCGGAATTCTCTGCCTTTCGTTGTGCTGGAATTACACACACCTCGTCCCCTGCAGCACCTCCGGTAATGTGTGTCACTGCACCCGATGGTCTGCAACCAGTGGGGCCATACGGTGGGGATTCTCACCCTGCCGGTATCACGGTAGAAAATGGCCCCGGGATACCGGGGCCTGCTGCCGTAAACCCCCCCACTCCGAAAAAAGCACGCCCAATTACCGGTAGTAGTGCAACGGTGAGGATTGCCGCGCATAAGCTTGACAAACTGATCGCTGGTTCAGATGATCTCCTTACCACGAGGCTGTTCATCACTCACAGGATGCAGGAGCTTGAAGAGATGATGACCCGTTTTAGCCATTGGCGCTGGAACCACGCAAGGGTCTCGTCTGATCTCTATGTATTACGCGAGGCCGTAGCGGGCCTTGGAAAATATCCAATGCCTCCGGACCTGGTCATTCCACTTCGCCACATGCTCAAATTTCTTGAATACGACCGGGAATTTATGACCTACCTCCGTCATGATCTTGGCGCCCATATCCGGGCAACAGAGCGTGACCGGTCCGCACTGGAAGCAAGTACTTCTGAAATATCTGACCTGATCCACGATGCGGTACTGATGCCTGTTGAGAGTATCATGTTGCCATTTTCCGGATTTGTTCGTGAGTATTCACGCGCAACAGGGAAAAAAGTCGACCTGGTCATTGAAGGTGAGGGTATTGAAATGGACCGGCGTATCCTTGAATCACTCAAGGACCCCCTGATGCACCTTATTAACAACAGTATAGACCATGGGATCGAGTACCCCGATATCAGGGCTGAACATAACAAACCTGTACGAGCTACCGTCCGAATAAGAATTGTCCCATTATCCGGGAGTAAAGTCAGTATTGAAGTCTCTGATGACGGTGCCGGAATAGATTGCCGTGAGGTCCGGAATGCAGCAGTGAAATGCGGGATTATCACTGCCGTGGAAGCTGGAAAGCTTACCGATGAAGAAGCAATGTGGCTTATTTTTCGGTCAGGGCTTTCAGTAAACAACGATGTCACCGATATATCCGGGCGGGGCCTGGGCCTTGCTATCGTTGAAGATACGGTTACACGCCTGGGGGGAAATGTGATCCTCTCTTCGCAGAAGGGGGACGGTACCAGTATCGCATTGAGAGTACCGGTGGGGCTTGCAACATTCCGTGGGGTGGTGGTAAGGTCCGGCAACCAGATGTATGTCCTTCCAATGCAGCAGGTCCGATTCGTTTTCAGGTCCCGGCCGGAAACGGCGGTCTTTTATGAAGGGCGGCTGGTGATCAATGTCAGCGGGGAAAAAATTCGTCTCATTCGTCTTACCGATGCGTTAGGAATAAAAAAATATCATGAACCGATTGAAAATTCGAAAAGTATCTCTATTATCCTTCTGTCGTATGGTGCCGGACAGATTGCCTGCATGGTGGATGAGGTCCTGCAGGTACAGGAGATTGTCGTACGGCCTCTGGGAAGCCAGTTGCGCAGGGTGAAACGTATCACTGGCGCTGCAATTCTTGGGGACGGGACGGTAGCCCTTGTGCTCGACCCGATTGAGCTGATCCAGGAAGGCATCACGACCGATCAGATGATATCTGCCCCTGTACAGCAGAATCCGGTTTCAGGTAGAATCCTTGTGGTTGAGGACTCCGTTACTTCCCGGACATATCTGCAGAACCTCCTTGAACAGGCCGGTCATAAGGTGATCACTGCCAGGGATGGCCTGGCGGCATTTGCAATGCTGAAGGAAGATGAGTTTGATATGGTCGTATCGGATGTTGATATGCCAAGGATGAGTGGCTTTACCTTAACGGAAAAAATTCGTGCTGATAGCCAGCTTTCCCACCTGCAGGTGGTGCTGGTGACCTCGCTCGACACGAAAGAGGATAGGGCACATGGAATTGCGGTGGGAGCTGATATTTATATGGAAAAAAGTGGTTTTAAAAAGGATGAACTGTTAACCATAGTACAGCAATTGCTTATTGGGATCCGGTAAGGTACCTGCGAAGTTCCCATTGAGGCATGGTGGACAAGGGGTTTTATTCTGGTTGTGTGTTCCAGGTGCATCCGATCCTCTCATCTCCTGCTGAGCGTCACTCCTTCAATTGAGGCTGAAAAAATTCAATAATGACCCTACTTACCCCGGATACGGAACCTGGCAAAAATAAGGCGATCGTTCGGAAGAATTTAGGGGAGCGTAAAATAAAAATCCTCGTCGTAGAAGACAGCAGGACACAGGCAGAATATTTACGCCATATATTAAAAAATGAAGGGTATACGGTCAGCCTGGCAACAAATGGCACTGAAGCCTTACAGGAGATTCAAAAAGACCCGCCCGGCCTCGTACTCACTGATATTCTGATGCCTGAAATGGGTGGGTACGAACTTTGCCGGAGGATCCGGGGTGATCCTGCCACTGCCTCAATTCCGGTTATCCTGGTTACCCAGTTATTTGATCCGGTTGATGTAATCAGGGGTCTGGAGGCAGGTGCAGATAATTTTATCACCAAGCCTTTTCAGCCCCACCATGTATTTTCGCGGATTGACAGTGTACTCCAGATGCTGTCTCTCCCCGACCCGGAGGGCCGGTCTGGAACAGGCATTAAAGTCTCATTTGCGGACAGTAATCATATTATCACGGCGGGAAGGGTCCAGGTCCTGATGTTCCTCCTGTCGGCGTACGATCTCGCCGTAAAGAAAAATACAGAACTGCTGGAAACCCATGAGCACCTCAATGAAGTGAACGAGGAACTGAAGCGCTCAAATGAGGAACTGTATAATGAAAATACCGTCCGCCAGCAGGCAGAGGTGGCACTCCACCAGGCAAACAAGAAGCTCACCCTCCTATCAGGCCTCACTCGTCACGATATCAGCAACCAGCTTACGGTGCAGATGGGATACCTCGAAATACTCGAAGACAGCCAGCTCGATTCCTCACAGAAAGAGTATTTCCAGGAGATTTCAAATGCTGCCAGGCGGATCTCGGCCATGATCCGGTTCACCAAGGAATACGAGGAGATCGGTGTCCATGCTCCTACATGGCAGGACTGGCACACACTCGTAGACACTGCGACTATTCAAGCCCCTCTTGGGCAGGTCATGGTGAACAATAATCTTCCAGCCGGAACGGAAGTCTTCGCTGACCCGTTGGTTGTCAAGGTATTTTACAACCTGATGGACAATGCGTTCCGGTACGGCGGAAAGACCACGACCATCTGGTTTACGGCCCTGGAACGTGATGGAAATTATGTCATCGTCTGCGAGGATGATGGCAACGGTGTGCCGGCTGATGAAAAGGAGAAGATCTTCCTGCGGGGTTTCGGGAAGAACACCGGGCTTGGTCTCGCGCTTTCCCGGGAGATCCTTTCCATTACGGGTATTACAATTACCGAGACTGGTGAGCCGGGCAAAGGGGCACGGTTTGAGATCCTGGTACCG
Organism: Methanomicrobiales archaeon; assembly: GCA_037134435.1. Classification (GTDB taxonomy): domain Archaea; phylum Halobacteriota; class Methanomicrobia; order Methanomicrobiales; family Methanospirillaceae; genus CAIKOD01. The sequence goes on from JBAXMF010000015.1 coordinate 13,455, forward strand.
AAAGATCGGTGCAGATAACATTTCACCGGGTCCTGCAATGTCCTCCTGCCCTATTATTCACCTGGTTTTTTCCGCAGGTTCCCTGAAACGGGACCAGACTTGGCTGTGACCTTCCCGGCAAGTGGCCGGCGATCGAGCTGCACGAGATGAGAATTTTTTGACATAGACTGTGTGAAGTCGGCCGGATTATACGTGTGAGAGCACATGCCTTGCTGGTAGCAGGGGATATCAATTCCAACATGAGAAAATAAAAAAAGTCGACTAAAAATTATAAAATGATATGCTGGTCCGGTCTGTTAAGATTTCCCCTGGGGATTACACCATTCATCAGGTGGGGGAAATGCTCTCTATTGCTTCTTCCGCCGCGATCCGGACATACGCGTTGTCGGTCTTTAAGACAAATTCGAGTCCCGGTAGTGCCTTTTTGTCCCCTATTTTCCCAAGTGCTGACGCAGCGGCAAAGCGGACGTCCTGGTCCGGGTCTTTTAGGAGTGCGATCAGCGGGGTCACCGATTGGGATGCACCAATGTTCGCCAGTGCATCCGCAGCAAGGTACCTGACCCAGCGGTCATCATCCTTCAGCGCCGGGATCAGATAATCGGCTGCCGGCTGCCCGAATCTCTCAAGTTCGATAACTGCTTTCCATCGTTCGATATTCTCTTTGTTTGCAAGTGATGCTGCTGTATTCTTCATTTTAATAACACTGTCCCGCCAATTTGGGCTGATGAATAATCAACACCGGTATATTATCATTGTTTGCCAGAAATTACTGCATGGCAATAGTGATTGGCAAAAGGCTCAGGCAGGTTGGGCTGAAAAAAAATCTGGCAAATATCTATCCCGAAAGCAGATTTCCGCTTAATTTTCACGAAAGATCCGGGAGGCCTTTGTTTTAACCGGGTGGTGGCCAAACATCCCTGGCCCCATCATTGCACTGAGGGGCGGTTACTACTTTGTCGCAAACCAGTATCAACCCTGGCGAAATCTTCACCCAATGCGAGAGGAATCCCGTTTCATCAATGCCTGGCTTATATAACGGACTTCAAGTGGCCCTGCGTAAGTCAAATTCACTGGTATCGGAAATATTCCTGGCAATCGTGGATATACCAGAAATCCCGCCGTTTTCATCTCTGATCGGGGACAAGGTAATTGAGACCGCGACAGGGGTACCGTCCTTCCGCACCCTTATTGTCCGGAAATGTTCAATACGTTCCCCGTTACGGACTCGTTCAAGGAATGTCGGAAGCTGGTCCCGCAATTCTGGTGAAATAATCACCCCAATCGATTTCCCTATTATCTCATCAGCACGATACCCGTAGATACGCTCCGCGGCATTGTTCCAGCTGATGATAGTCCCGTCAAGCGTTTTTCCGATAATGGCATCATTGGAAGAGTCCACAATTGAAGCGAGGACTGAGCGGAGTCGATCTAATTCATTTTTCGGGGTCAGGTCTTCATACACCACGAACTGCTCCCCGTCCGCAAGGGTTACTGCGAAAAACCGGACCTGGCGAACGGTCCCGTCTTTACATGTGACCGGGTATACACGGGACCTGGCCGTTTCAGGGCTTGAATGTGCGAGATCATTTTTCCACGTGGATATCGCCTCATGCCGTTCACTATCATTGGGAAACGCCTTTAAAAACCAGTTCTTTCCGGTTGGAATATCTGCGAGGGTATAGCCGAAGAGGCGTTCGAACCTTTTATTCAGGTACCGGTAATTCGATGCATCATCCATAATTGAAATCGGGAAGGGGGAGAGATTGGCAATCATATGGAATCGTTCTTCACTGGCCCTTATTTTTTCTGCACGTTCCATTTTTTTGGTAATGTCCCGCCCGACAGACTGGTACTCGATCACCTCCCCGCCAGGACCAAAAATTGCGCGGTCGCTCCAGCAATGCCAGACTAGGTTGCCACCGGGCATAAGAATCCGGTGTTCAACGAGTTTTACAGGGTTTTTTGGAGTGAGTGATGCCAGGTGGGCCTGCATCACCCGTGCATCTTCAGGGGGCAGGACCACGCTGTGAGGACCCCCGATACAGCTTTCTTTCTGCAGTCCAAAATACCGGCAATAGGCATCGTTACAAAACGTGATCTTTCCATCCGGAGTAAAACGACAGATGAATTCCGTCTGGTCTTCCACGACATTCCGGTACCGGGTTTCACTTTCCAGAAGGGCAAATTCTGCCTGCCTGTGGTCATGGTTCATCAGGGTAATTGCAACCTGGTCGGCAAGCTGGCAGGCGAATGTGATCTCATCGCTGTCCCAGTGATGCGGACGGTCAACATGCTCAAAACAGAGCACCCCGAGATTCTGCCCGGTGACCCGTATCACGGTATCCAGCATGGAAGTAATACGATTCGGTTTGAGGTAGCCATCCACGTACCCCGCCGTGCGTGGGTCAGTCAATGGATCATCGGCATCGATGAACAACGCCTTGCTTAAGGCGTCAAATTCAGGTATATATTCATGACGTTCCAGTACAGCCCCACTGGAGTGCCGGTTAATCCGGGCCTCATACAGGTCGATGCATCGCAGTTCATCTCCAGTGCAGTTAAACAGCCATACACTCACCCTTTCCACACCAAGCACTCCTGACGACACTTCCGTAAGGCTGGTGCATAGTTCAAGCACGTCGCCTGAAAAAAGGTATGGTGAGAAAGCGATCGTGCCCAGTGCCGCCTGCTGGTCGCGGGCCCGTTTCAATGCTGCAGCACTGGTTTCCTCCAGCTGCTTGCGTTCGGTGATGTCCCTGCCGACAGACTGGTACTCCTTCAGGCTGCCATCCAATTGAAAGATTGCACGGTCCGCCCATCGTTGCCACCGGATGCTGCCGTCTGGCATGATGATCCGCTGATCGATTACCCCAACCTGATTCCCGGGGGTGAGCGATGCAAAGAGCCGGGCAACATTTTCCCGGTCTTCCGGATGAATTGCCGGATGGAACCTGGAGCCGATGATCTCCTCCCGGTCCAGTTCGAAATAGCGGCAGTATGCTTCGTTCACAAAAACATGGGTTCCATCCGGAGTAAAACGGCAGATGAATTCGGTCTGGTCTTCCACCACGTTTCGGTACCGTTCTTCGCTTTCCCGGATCGCTTTCTCCGCTTTTTTCCGATCGGAAAGGTCGACATCAAAACAGAACTGGACTGTGCTCCTTCCTGGAATTTTTACTACTGCGTGGCTCGAGAATACCGGCACAAGTGAACCGTCCTTGTGCAGCATTTCAAGTTCCGCCGAAGGTTCAGGGATACCGGTTTCTGCCATACGGGCGATTGCGGTTGTTACCTCGTCACGCGCTGGAACGGGTACAAGCAACTCGCGGATGTCCCGGCCTATCGCTTCTTCTGCCGTGTACCCGTACATATTGGTATTCGCCTCGTTCCAGTACACGACGGTGTAATCCGGGAGGTATCCCTGCACGGCAACAGACTGCACCCGTTCGAGCAGGGTGCGGAACCTCTCCTCGCTCTCCCGGAGTGCTTCTTCATCCTGTTTCGTTGCGGTAATATCCCTGCCGACAGACTGGTACTCCTTCAGGCTGCCATCCAATTGAAAGATTGCAC
>JBAXMF010000016.1:0-15857 GCA_037134435.1 Methanomicrobiales archaeon
CGGCACTCTGTCGCTCCTCGTCCCCGGTTCCGTCGCTTCGCTCCGACCGTTGACTCCTCGCTGGTTCCACGGTTGATCCGGCTGGCTGCGTTCGTCCTGGTTGTTCTGTTGAGGCGTTGTCGCTCCTCGTCCCCGGTTTCCTCGCTTCGCTTCGGACCGGTGCCTTCGTCGCTGGCCGGGCGGAGCCCGCAACCCTCGCCCGCGTGCGGATGCACCCTCTTATCGTGATCTCGCCAAGATCCCCACGGACTTGGTAAAGGGATCATCGAGTGAGAACGATAAGAATATCGCTTTGGGGGGTTAGCAAACCCCCTGACATGTGCGATCTGTCAGAATGGTTTCCATGGTCGCGGGGTCACTGGGCCCCGCGAGCGTGCCAAGCGGAACAATAAAATCATCAGATTTTGTTGTGGAGCGCAGCGGTTTCCAGATGGTGCCCGCGGCACTATCGTTAGAGCGTTGATAGTGTGGCTGGACCTGCAGCAACAACCAACTGATGGATCAGTGGCATGCGTGGCGGCCAGCGTTCACGCTGCTATCACCCACTGGCCGCCACTGATGCCACGGTTGAAAGAACCATTGTTCCATAAAGATGGGATGCACCTTTCCGCCGACCGCGTCACAGCATGTCGGCGGCCATGGGCGCTTGTGTGATAAAAAAATTAAAAACTTATGGTCTTCGGCCGCGTGTAAATGTATAAGAAACACACTTATTGTCCAAGTTCCATGTCCCAAAATGAGCCCGCACAGAACGTGGCAATGCATGTTATCCTCTCTGTATCTCCATCCCCCATGCTACACCGACCCAGAGCCTCATGCCCCTGATAATATTATCCTGCTGACATTTTTCCCTGACATCATTGTTTTTAAGACCCCGGGTCCGGGATAGGTCCAGTGACCGGCGAGGTAAAGGCCATGGGTGTAGGGCACTTTCTGTCGCCACATCCTGGGCCTTCGCCACCCGTAAGCCGCTCCCTCGTCATTCCCGGTGCAGGACCGGTAACTTACCGGTGTGGCAACCGCGATATCCGTACTATGTGATGAAAGCCCGGGGACCACGGCATCAGCCCGCTTCATAAGCGAAGCAGCGTACTGGTTCTTGAATTCAATGTATTCCTCCGTTTTTTCACACTGCGGTCCTGAATGCCAGTTATTTTCATGCATGAACCGGACAGGGGCCATGATCTGGACCAATGACCGACCATCCTGCATGCTGTCCAACCCCGGTTCCAGGAAATGAATAAACAGTGAGACGAGATCCGCCTCATCCGCGGTGAACAGTGCATCCTCTTCAACCGCGGGATTTACCACCAGGACATCTTTTCTCCGTTCACTGGTGGTACCGGGGGGAAGTATTGTGCTGAATGTGACCGTAAAGTACGAGTCTGACAGGGGAATTTTTGCAAGTTTCTCCCGGAACAGCCCGGGGGCCCCCTTATCAGGGAGCAGGGTAAAGAACAGCTCTTTCATGTCGATTGCTGATAAAACCATGTCACCGGTAATGGTGCTTTCGTCTGCCAGTGTTACACCGGTGACCTGTCCATTGGCCACGTTAACGGATGTGACTTTTGCCCCGGTCCTTATTACCCCACCGTGTGACTTGAAACAATCGGTAAGGGAGTCAATAAGCGATTCAACCCCTTTTTCTGGGTAAAAAATGTTGCCTTCGACTACATCGCCGAGCAGCTGAAGAAGGTCCAGGGCACGGGCACCACGTATGGGGACCACAGACCGGAGCGCAGACCGGAAGCATTGCATCTCAACACCTGGAAAAACCGAGCTGAGGAACTGCTGGACAGGCATCCTCCCATATTGCATGCTCAACGGGAGTTTTCGCTGCATTGAAAGGCCCAGAAACAGTCGTTTGAAAAATGACATCAGTTCAGGGCTTTCGAGTGGCAACGACCTGGTCTCGTAATAAATCTGCCTCGATAGTTCAATGAGCCTGTGGAGTCCCTTGCTTACGTTCTCCTGCGCTGCATCCGTGACCAGCCCCTTGGCCGATCCTTCAAATATTTCCTGGTTTTGGGTTATTATAAGGGTTTTCCCGGGACAGGGGCCCGTCACCTCGAAGACCGGGTCAAGAGGGGTGAACGTGATCTCTTCTGCTCCCAGCTCAAGGAGTATCCCGTTTATAAGGCCAGGGTCATGTACCATGTGGGCCGCCGCCGGTACATGATGACCACCTGTTGAATATGACCCACAACAGCCACCCAAAAAATCCTGCTGTTCCAGCAGGAGGACGGACTTTCCGGCCATTGCAAGGTAAGCACCCGATGTAAGCCCTGCAAGTCCACCCCCTATTACAATGATATCCCATTCTCTTTCTTCAGTCATACCATGCCCTACCCTCGTTATATGACCAGGGAGATAAAAATTTCCTGATTCTTCCCCGGCCGGAAAATCACAACGCGTCATTCCCATCACCTGGTAATATCTTCTCCGCCCGAACAGGCGTCCTTTCACAGCCAGCTGATGCCCCCATAGCTGAACCCATGGATAGTACCCAGTCATCCGTTAACAACAACGAATGAAACCCTCAAATTCTCCCGTTTTTACCAGGTTTTTACCAGGAAATCGTTGAATATCCTGATTATTTCCTTGTCTCCTTTACAATGGAAACCCGGAGCCAGCAGACTTGGTACCACTACTAACAAGTGCACCTGGCAGCCCTTACGATTAACAGTCTCCTGAAGTACTATTCAGGTACAGGGACCATTTATAACCCGCCGGATTGTTACCGCCAGGGGGATATTCATCAAACCGTGGGTACGATCCAGTTACTTTTTCTCTCCGGGAGTTGATTTCGGAGGGAATGGTTGAAGAAACTGATATCCCGGATGCCGCGAAATGGCTGATAGCTAGTCGTCTTGCATCACGCCTCCCCGTGATGTACGACATCGCATTTCGGAATAAAGTGGGGGATGAGTATGACGAGATCGAACAGGACATCTGGATCGAGACGGGTAAAGAGGCTAAATCTGTCGCCGATGCGTTTAAACTCCCGGTAAAGACAGCGCCGGACCTGGCAAATACCTACAGGATAATTTCAAAGATCTTCTTTTCTCCTGATTACAACATGGAGCATATCAAAATCGAAGAAGACAAGTCGGTTATAAGAGTTACGAAATGTCCGTTCATTTTCAGGGAGATGGAGATGCGGGGCCATCCTGGTCCGCTTTTTTCCAGGTGCCTTGCATTCAGTATTTCTGCAATTGAGATCCTTAACCCTGAGTACTCACTCAGGTTTGTGCGGAGCATGTGCATGGGGGACAAAGCCTGCGAAATGAAAATCGTCCGGAAAGACACCCTTTCCGAGGATAAGAAACCGGTCCGGAAAAAGTGAAGGGGTGGATCCGGGAGAGCGGGGTCAGCGCAATACCCGGAGCCCGTTCAGGAGGGCGATGTCCTGGAAAGCCTCCGCCGTATACCTTGCCTGTGCATCGGTCATTCCATAGGTATTGAACTTCCAGACCTTTGTAGCTCCAGGGATTGTCCCGGCAATGCCCTTCTCTTTGAGAGCACTTGTAAGGAAGAAACCGCGCTTTTTATGAGTCCGGGCCACGGTATCGAAAGACCCGGTGGTATCAATCCTCGTGAGGGTATGCATTCTCGGGTACTCCGACTGCACTGCGGTACCGTCAACGGCAAGGAGTGCGTCCACGATCATCCTGCCGTTTGAAAGGTGAAGGTCCCAGTGTTTTACCCGTTCGCGAACATGGGGGAACGAGGCCATCATCCCGACGAGTGTGACCCCCATAAGGGTGCAGCCCATCATCTCAACCTCCTTGATACCAAATGTCCGTTTTGTCAGGTCAGCCTGTGCCTTCGTCGTCCGGAACACCTCCCCTGCACGTTCTTTTGTTACCGCAAGCACACCGGAAGGGGCAGGGGATGCCATGCTTTTGTGGGCTGATCCGACAACAAAATCCGCACCAAGGTCACGGCCGTCGACCGGCATAATGCCGACGGTATATGCCCCGTTATAGAGTACCGGGATATCGTTCTGTTTCGCAACTTTTATGATCCCTTTCACTTCATGCTCGTTACCGAACTGGTAATCGAAATGATCGATATAGAGAAGTTTAGGGGGCCGCCCGTATTCACGTTGGACTGAATCGATCTTCTCCCCCGCAGCGTCGGCCGTGATGATATTTTCCGGGCTCTTCTGGATTTCAAGGGGGATCCCTCCAAAGGCCTCAACCGAGAGGAATTCCGTGTAATGTGACAGAGCTGTAAGGAGCACTGGGTCACCCTTTTCCACGTATGTCCCGGCAACCGCCTGAAAACCTCTTCGTGCCCCGGGCACTACGCGGGCCTCGTCCATGTTCACGAACGCCGCAAGGTCGCGGTGGAACGTATCAATCGGGGGACTTTTAATCATGTCAAGGCGGTTTGGTTTCCTGCAGTTGTCACAGACCGAATACCCGTCGCCGTATGCAATAACGGCCTTCATCGCATCAGCGGTGAGACGTCCGCCCACCTGGATTGGGTCGATATTAATCGCGATTTCGTCAATATCCCGGACATCAAGGGTAAGCCCACACTTCATCCCACCATCTCCTTCCTGATGACCTTCACCTGCTCTTCGAGTTCTGCAAGCGTCCGTGCCACCGTATCCTGCTGGCCCTCATCAAGCTTGTGAACCGGTGCGGTATCCCGGAGGATTACCCTTAAATCGGTGAGCAGGAACAACGCCTGGAATACTGAATCTACGGCCCGTTTCGACATTAAATCACTATACTAATATCGATTATGATGAATTAAGTAACCGTTCCCGTTCTGTATAACCCCACTATTTTGTATGAGTGCAACCATTCTACCAAATGGTCCCACGGTATAGAAACCGGGTGAAAATGTGACGCTTTTCAACGATCTGTGCCTTTTAGCCCCCCCTACCCGGATTACCGGGAATATCCAACGGGGACCTGGTGATTCCCTGACGGTGAATGCGAAGTTTACTCACAATACCATTGTACCATTCATTGCTTTGCTCTTTTTAACGAAAAAAGTGAACCCGTCAATTTTTGGTAAGATTACCGGTTTTTGTCAGCAGATGGCAGGACCTACACCAGGTATCTTGTGGTCAACTCCGGTGTGGGATTTCAGGGATTTCAATTGGACTCAAAGTGCCGGTGTATGGCGAAGCAATCTTGAAGATGCCAGAAGGAGATTTCACGTATGCCCGGTTCGTGCTCGAAGAGATCGAGTACAATTGTTCAGAGTTCATGAAATATTTTTTTGCCGGGCGATTACAGCAGGCAGGCAGGATAAAGTCACCCGCTGCCCCTGCCGCCTGATCAGTCGTTTCTTTTTTAAAAACCACGGGCAAGGAATGGTCTAAAAAAGAACCGTGAGGTATACCGGTCATACCACCATGGTATTTATTCCCCTGAAAGTGGCAATCACTGGTTTATGTTAACAACCGGTCGCACATTCATGGAACAGACCCGGTATGAACACCTGGCCATATCTGACCAGACAAAGGGGCGTCCTGCTCCCCTGCTGGAAAAACCCGCACAACCGGATGCACTCATCATCCCGTTTCCCAAACCCGCGGATATCACAGTGAATGCGCAGGATCTCCGTACTGCCATCGAGCAGCGGCGTTCTACCCGTCACTATGTCCGTGATCCGCTTACCCTCGAAGAACTTGCCTACCTTTGCTGGTGCACCCAGGGCATTGTGGAAGTGAAGTCCCCGTACTACACGCTCCGCAACGTCCCTTCTGCCGGTGGGCGACATGCTTTAGAGACCTGGATGCTCATCAACCGGGTCAGCGGTATACAACCCGGGCTGTACCGTTACCTCGCTTTTTCCCACAGTCTTATCACCATTGACACGACCAGCGGGATTTCCGATGCAATTATGTCTGCATGTCTAGGGCAGGCTTTTGTACGATCATCAGCGGTATCATTTATCTGGTCGGCGGTGATCTACCGGATGGCGTGGAGGTACAGCGAAAGGGCGTACCGGCTTGTACACCTCGATGCCGGGCATGCCTGCCAGAACCTCTACCTTGCCGCAGAGCAGATTGGCTGTGGTACATGTGCGATCGGGGCCTTTGATGACCAGCAGATCGCAGATGTGCTGAAAATTGACGGAGAGGAAGAGTTTGTGGTGTATTGTGCAACGGTGGGGAGGAAATGTGAATGAAGCATGTGCATGAGGGTTAATCACATCCTGTCGGACTGTATCTATTGAAAAAAGCCTGGTAGCAGTGCCAGATAAAACGCTGCCAGTCTGATTGGTCCTGTTTTACATTGCCATCACTTCCCATTCCCATGAAGATATTCTTTCGTTTATCTTCGCCTGCGAATGGCTTGAATAGTTCAGAGACGCGTGATATCAGTCCATATCCCAACACATGACCGCCAAAACAACGGGGCTGAAAGCCCGGGAACCATTAGAAAATTTTCGAATGACCAAAGAAATCTGAAATACAGATTTCAGCGGATGCCGATAAGGCCCCAAAAAGAATTTCTCCCGGGTATGAGATGAGTGATCCTGCCCGTCCCGGTACAGGAGATCATCGCATGATCCGCGTTGCCACCAACCCTGCTGCCAGGAGAACCATAAAAGCACATCCCGGAGCCTTGGTAGGAGCGGGCACCGCACTACCCGTTGCTCCCGACGCAGGGGTTCCGGCCAGGGTGAGTGTACCTGAACGGGAGCCAAGGATGTTGCACCCGACATCGACCCTGATCTCCCCGCTGCTCCCTTTCAGCTGGGGGAGGTTATAGCGGTATGTAAACGAGGATTTGTCCGGCTGACTGGTATAGGATTTGTCAATGAGCACCGTGTTACCCTGCAGTACGGTTACGTGTTTCACATAATGCGTGGCGGGATCATCCACCTGGTGTTTGATGGCTACGATAAGATCTCCACTGTTTTCATCAAACGATACAGCAACATCCGCAGGGGTGTGCGCAAGGGCATAACCGCTCAATGAGGTAAGCACTATGATGAATATGACAAGGCGCCACATTCTCACTATTCCGATGCTGGAGATCATTGTGGGCTGAATGTGTTTTTCCGGCATGATAACAGCTCATCAGCTCCGGGACGTATCCCGGGAACTTTATCCTGATCCTGCACAGGATTGGGTATTAAGCTCTCGCACAGAAGGTGCAGCATCGGGAAGTATAGTGTCACGATACGAAATGAGGATCATGTTGGTCCGGGCATAATCCGTTGAAACTCCCAAAGAACAGTTTTTCCACCGTTCCGCGTGAGCAACCGGACTGAACATCCATGATCCACTCCTTCCCCTCACTAAGGGCGCCCCTTGCACATGGGGTCGCATGAAGACAGCAAAGGCATGGATTAAGAAAATTCAGGGCTAATCTTGAATCAATTCACTCTTACTCATTTGGGTGGCCACTAATAACTGGATCGGTCTGCAAAAAAAACCCTTCAGCAATCTCTATCTGACCGGAATGATATTGGCCGATTCAAAAACTTCTTATTCGTGAAATGAATCAATCATGTAATGGCAAATACTGATGGGGTAGTGAAAAGGAAAAGAAAAAAGGAAGGGCAGAATTACGGAGTGCCACTCACCACGGAAAAACGGAAGCAACTCCTGCAGAAGCTGGCTGAGGAACATGGAACACCGATATTCGTTATCGATCACGAGATAATCCGCCAGAATTACAAGGAGTTTAAAGAGCGGCTGCCCAACATCCAGGTATATTTCGCGGTCAAGGCAAACTCAGACCCTGAAATTGTGAAGACGCTGTACGGGATGGGTAGCAGTTTTGATGTTGCGTCTATGCCGGAATTCATGATCGTACATGAAAATATCAAAGACCTGCCCGACAAGGAACGACAGGACTGGATTTGGGATAAAATTATCTATGCGAATACCATCAAGCCGATAGAGACATTAAAAGCCCTCGATCAATACAACCCGCTGGTCACGTTTGATAACAGTGAAGAGCTTAAAAAAATCAGGCTTCATGCGCCCCACGCAGGCCTGGTGTTGCGGATACGGGTCCCGAATACTGGCTCCGTGGTAGAACTCTCCTCCAAGTTCGGGGCTGACCCTGGCGAAGCGGTCGACCTGATAGTCCAGGCATTTGACATGGGCCTTGTGGTGGAGGGGCTGAGTTTCCATGTCGGGAGCCAGTGCACGAACTTTGATAATTATGTCCAGGCCCTCCACCTGTCTGAGAATATTATCAGCGAGACAGAGACCCGGACTGGACAGAAAATCAGGATCCTTGATATCGGCGGGGGGTTCCCGGTGAAGTACCACCCCGAAGTGAAGTCCTTCAAAATACTCGCAAAACAGATTAATACTGAGATTAAACGGTTGTTCCCACCAGACATGCAGGTCCTTGCAGAGCCGGGACGATTCCTGGTGGCGAATGCATGTACACTCGTCGCCAAGGTGATCGGTAAGGCATTCCGCGACGGAAAGCCGTCCTATTATATCAATGACGGGGTCTACCACACGTATTCCGGGCAGGTATTTGACCATACAACATACCCCGTCCTGGCATTTAAAGAGGGGGAGACGCAGATTTCTGCCGTGTTCGGACCGACCTGTGATGCCTTTGATACAATTACACTCAGTGCAGAGCTACCTGAACTCGACATCGGCGACCTGGTCTATTCAGAAAATATCGGGGCCTATTCCCATGCCTCGTCCACCTACTTCAACGGGTTCCCCCCGGCGAAAGTGGTGCATATCAACCGCTGAATTTTTTCCTGCAAAAAAATCGCTATTCACTCAATTGTATGGAGACCCGGCAGGACGAAAACCAACTGCAGTCACCCCGCTGCAGGAGATTCGTCACCGGAAATAGTCCACGATATTCCGGAACAGCTGCATGTTCAACGACTCAGCCGGCACTGCCACGCCGTCCCGTACCATCCGTTCTTTCCTGAGTGGCCAGTCGTAAAGGTTGACAAACTCCATCGCCCGTTCAGGATGTGGCATTAAGCCAAGGACCCTGCCGTCTGCAGATACGATACCCGCAATATCTTCCACTGAACCATTGGGATTGTACGGGTACTCGCCGTTTGCGGGGGACAAGTCTTCCCGGCAGTACGTGAACGCGATCATCTCCTGCTCCCTGAGGCGGCGGAGGGTCTCCGGTGAGCAGGTGAAATTACCTTCTCCATGGGCAACCGGGCAGTAGATACGTTCAATCCCCTTTGTCCAGAGGTTGGTAGCAGCGGGCTTCAGGGTAACAAAACGACATTCCAGCACACCTTTGCGGTTGGGCATCAGGGCGATATCCCGCGCAAAGTTCTGGTCAAACGCCGGGACCAGCCCGAGGTTTGCAAGGATCTGGAACCCGTTGCAGATACCGAGGACCAGGTTATCACCCTCAATGAATTCTTTCACATCATTCCAGAGGTTGTTCCGCACCCGGTTGGCGAATGCATTGCCGGCGCCGGTATCATCACCATAAGAGAAGCCTCCGGGAAACACCAGCAGGCGATAGTGTCGAAGTTTTGTTCTCCCGTCGATAAGGTCATTGATATGGACGATGTCTGATCCCATCCCGGCCCGTAACAGCACCTCCTGCGTCTCCATTTCTGAGTTAATTCCAAAGCCACTCATTATAAGAGCTTTTTCCGCTACCAGGCCATGTCCTGATGAAGGCTCCTTTCCCGGGGATGTTGTTAAGGGGGCATGTGCAGCATTCATGGTTCAGTACTCCTTGAACGGTGCCTTGTAGGCATTTTCAAGTTCGCTCACCGGTACATCAAGCAGGAGGTGCTCTCCGCTGATCCGCAGGTTGTTTCCGGTAACCTTTCCAATCAGCAACGTATCTTCACCCAGGGCCTGTTCGAATGCCAGCCGGTTACCAGGGGAGACTGTCACGACGAACCGCCCGAGGGACTCTGATAACAGGAAATAATCCGGACGCATGCCGGATGGGACCGACAGGTCCATGCCAAGCTGGCCGGCAATGGCAACCATGCCAAGGGCGACCCCGAGACCTCCACGGGTAACCGGGCAGGCCGATGCCACAAGGCCCTGCAGGATGGCATCCGTCAGCCGTTGATAGTATGCTTTCACTAATACAGGATCAAGTTCCGGGACAACGTTTCCCACACATCCGAGATATGCGAAATACTCTGATCCTCCTAGTTCTTCCTTTGTTGCCCCAACCAGGTAGACCAGGTCGCCTTCAATCTTCACATCGATGGACACGGATGTTACCACGTCCGGATGGATACCGATGGATGAGATAAGGAGGGTAGGCGGGACCGAGACCTTCACGGGGTTATTATCCGCATCATACCCGGAGAAATCATTGTACATGCTGTCTTTACCCGAGATGAACGGCGTACCAAATGCCGTCGCAACATCGTAGCACCCCATAGCAGCACGTTTCAGCTGCCCGAGTCGTTCAGGGTCATCTGACGAGCACCAGCAGAAATTATCGAGGATTGCAATCGCATCAAGTGGTATACCCAGGCCAATAAGGCCCCGGATCGCCGTATCGATCCCGGCAGCTGCCATCCGGTACGGGTCAATATTAGAATACGAGGGGAACATTCCCTGTGACAGCCCGACTCCTTTTTTTGAACCCGGCACCACTTTTGTCAGCGTCGCCATTGCCTGCACCCGCCCCCTTCCCTGTAAAGGCCCGAGTACGTGGCCGCCCTGCACCGTATGATCATACTGGACGGATATGAACTCCTTTGAGCAGATATTCCTCCGCTGCAGCATAGCCAGCAACGTAGCGTCCAGTCGATCAGGGCAGGGAGATGTCGGTTCGGGGTATGCCTTTTTCGTGTAGCGGGACACCAGGTGCTTTTTTGGCAGGCCTTCGTGCAGGAATGCCAGCTCGATATCCATCACCACGTCACCATGGTATTCCACGATGCACCTGCCGGAATCCGAAAATTCCCCGATAACCATTGCCTCCACTTCACGCCGCCCCATCAGCTCCATGAACGCTTCAAGGTTTTCCGGCTGCACCGCGAGGGTCATCCGCTCCTGGGACTCGGAAATCCAGATTTCCCACGGGGCCATCCCGGGGTACTTCAGTGGGACCTTTTCGAGCGATACCCAGGCTCCATTGCACTCCTTTGCCATCTCGGCAACCGAGCAGGAGATGCCGCCTGCCCCGTTATCCGTGATGCTCCGGTAGAGTCCAAGGTCCCGGGCTTCCTTTACAATCACGTCCGAGAGTTTTTTCTGGGTAATCGGGTCGCCAATCTGCACCGCGGTTACCGGGCTTCCGGGGTCAAGGGCCTCTGACGAGAAAGTGGCGCCGTGGATGCCATCTTTTCCAACCCTGCCCCCGGCAACAACGATCAGGTCACCAGGCTCTGCCTGCTTCTCGTAGAGTTTCCTTCCCGCCAGTTCTCGCGGCATAACACCCACCGTACCTGCGAACACAAGAGGTTTCCCCACGTAGCTGTTATCGAAATATACCCATCCCTGCGGGGTCGGGATGCCAGAGCAGTTGCCGCCCACCCCCACCCCATGGACCACACCGTCGAGGATCCTCCTTGGTGAGAGGATCGGGGTTGACTTGTCCCTGCCGCGGAACAGGGCAGGGTCTGACTCCGGGTCGCCGACACAGTACCCGTATACATTGATGCAGGGCTTTGCCCCAAGTCCGAACCCTATTGTGTCGCGGTTTACACCGACAATTCCTGTAAGTGCCCCGCCAAACGGGTCGAGAGCCGAGGGGGAGTTGTGGGTCTCGACCTTGTGGGTCACGAGGTAATAGTCGTCAAAAATAATTGCACCGGAGTTGTCGGTAAATACCGTCAGGCAGATATCCTTCTCTCCTCTCTCTTTCCTGATTTTGTTTGTAGCTGCCTGGATATAGGTCTTATAAAGCCCGTCCGGAACATCATCATCCATCGCGGCTGCAAAAATCGTGTGTTTGCAGTGCTCACTCCATGTCTGGGCAAGGGACTCAAGTTCAACATCCCTGGGATTTCGCCCCTGTATCGCGAAATAGTTGCGGATCGCATGCAACTGGGCAAGATCAAGTGCAAGCGGTCCACGTCTCTGGTGTGTTGCGGGGTCTTCTATCCCCTCTTTCCCGAGTCGGGAGAGCTCCCGATCGTCGATGTTGAGGTCCACCACCCCCGCTGCAGGCAACTCGTGCAACCGGACAAGCGGGACCTCCCGGTCCATGCCCGATATGCTGTACTCCTGCCGGGTCTTCACATGTAACCGGTTCACGAGTGGGTTTGCGAGGGTCGATGCAAGGTTCTGCAGGAGTCCGGGTGATAACCCCCCTGATACAAAAAATAGTTGCGAGGTGTAGACCGCAACTTCTGCACCCGGGAAAAAATCCTCAATCATCTGCCGTGCCGTCGTGCCCACGTTATCCGTTACCCCTGGCAGGAACCCGACTTCAATGGCGTAATCGAAATCTCCAAGGGTTGGCTTGTCTACTAAAAATTCCTGCACTACCGGGTTGATCAGCTGCAAGCCGATCTGGTCAAGCTCGTCTTCTGAAAAATCATGTAACCCAGACGTGATAGTATAGACATCGACAAGAGTCAGCTCGCTGATTGGGAAACCAAGTGACCGTGTCCGGTCAGTCCGGGTCTTAAGACGGGGGTCCTTGGTATAGCGGACTTCTATCCGGTGGACACAGGAGGCCATTGTATACTCAGTGGATCCTAAATTACAAAATAGGTATCGCAAGGGGTGCAACTGGTTATGGCACGATAAAATGGCTGATATGATCAGCAAGGGTACTATGCAGGAGCATGCGGGAGGGAAGGTCCTGCAATCTGAGCAACAACATCATGAGTGAGGTGTCCAGAATAGTGTTACGTATTCACCAGGTACAGTGGAATGCCTGGCACATCTTCGTTTTGCAATAAGGGATAAAATTGTATAATTATCTTGTCATAATGTAATGTTTAAATTACATTTATGCTGATTGATCTGTAGTCAGAGTCAGGCAGGCAGCAAAAAATGATATCCATGAAAAAAATAACCGGACTGGTCCTTTCAGGAGTCATAGGCACAGCTACGCTTGTTCAGCCGGTATGTGCAGCCATCTGTCCACGGGGAATAGGCGGGTGTGTCTACCCGGGCAGGTGTTTCCTCTTCACCGACATGGATGGGAATTCACTCTGCGATTACACCCGGACTGCCATCACCCAGGCGACGCAGACACCAGTCCCTGTAACAGACGCACCACCCTTAACTCCGGCTGCAGATGTGGTGCATGCAGCCCAGATAGTCCCGGACCCTGGAACCTCCGGATTCTTTGACCTGGTTCATGTAAGCCCGGTTGTTGCCGGGACCATTCTCTTTGTCGTGATGAGTGCCATTCTCATCCGGGTCTTCAGGTCTGGCAGATGGGGGATGAGACCGCTCTCCAACGGACCTCTCCTGGCTACCACATCGCTTTTTTCACTCGGAATATCGGAGATTATCGTCTATGTGCTGATGGGAGGTTCCGTATCGGGCATGCCTTTTGCACTCATCTACATGCTCATTGGAGTACCACTTGTGACATACCTATGGAAGACCGGGAATATGGACCGATCAATTGCATTGCTGGTCCTGGTACTCAGCACTATCGCCGGTTTTGTGTTCCTCTCTCCAATCATGCCCATGGAATTCATTGGGCTTATCCGCATTGCTACCGGAAGCGGGCTTCTGGTCCCCGGGATAATCGGCATCCTGGTCGTGCTTGCCCACTCACTTCTGGTCGGCAGAATGTTCTGTGGTCATATCTGCCCGGTGGGTTCCATCCAGGAAATCTTATCGTATATCCCCCTGAAAAAAATTGATATCAGGAACACAAAAATCCCCGAACTAATCAGGTTTGCCATATTTATCGTGGTGGTGGCTGGGGGTATGTACCTCATCGATGTGATGGTATATACCGGGGCCTACGATTTTTTCAGCCTGACCCTCACGGCGGGTTTTTTCGTCTTCGCTGCACTCCTGCTGCTCTCGGCATTACTCTACCGCCCGGTCTGCAGGTTCCTCTGTCCGTACGGGGTATTGTTCTCTCTCCTCTCCCATGTGAGCAGGTACAGGCTTAATCGGATGGACACATGTATTCAATGCAGGAAATGTGAGAAGGCCTGCCCAGTCCATGTTGCAAAGGCAGGTGCTTCCAAGCGGGAGTGCTATCTCTGCGGTCGATGTACCGAAGTCTGCCCGGTAAAAGGAGCAATTTTGTACGGGAAACGATAATTCCCCATCGTGAAAAAATCCTGTCTTATTCTAGGCCCTTTATCGCAAAAATGAGGGGGTTACCATCATTACACCACCATTCACCAACATCTTTCTTTCTAGGGCCCAAATTTTTGATCCTTAGGGCTGTTATTTCTACCAGTTTATCTAAATAGCCTATTTAAAGCATCTTATTGAAATACCTTCGGAACACCCCTGGTTTATCGGAATCGGAGCCTATAATGGAACTGGTTCACCTCACCCTGCGGTTAACCGATACGTTGGTATGACCGGAAAAAGGGGGTGTTACCCACATAGGGGATCCCGATAGCAGGCATGCCGGGGAACTAACGATACCCTGTTTTTCGCTTGTTTCACCCCATCCCTGCACCAAAAAATATCCAGGTCAAAAAAACAGCAAAAATTTGTCAGAACCAAAACACCTATGTCCCTAAACCCTGTATATACCGGAAAGGAGCGAATGGTATGAAGCGGAAGATAATCAGCATCGATGAGGACAAATGCACGGGATGTGGCCAGTGCATCCCTGATTGCCCTGAAGGGGCCCTGCAACTCATCGAGGGGAAAGCAAGGCTCGTCAGCGATCTCTTCTGCGATGGTCTCGGGGCCTGCATCGGCACCTGTCCGGAGGGAGCGATCTCGGTCGTCGAGCGGGAAGCGGGTGCGTACGACGAAAAAGCCGTGATGGAGACCATTGTCCGGCAGGGCGAACCGGTGATCCGGGCCCACCTTGAACATCTTTCCGGCCACGGGCAGATGGGACTCTACCACCTGGCGATCGATTATTTGAAGGAGCACAATCTTGCTATTCCTGACCATAAAACTGCGGATGGTCCCCTTAAGCCACATGGGCATAGTAACCCTGACTTTGCAGGTTGTCCGGGCACTGTTGCCCAGAGCATCGCACGGGGGACCCGTACTGGCCCGCCGCAGCCATCCGGAACAACCAGTTCGGAGCTGCGCCAGTGGCCTGTCCAGCTGAAACTCTTAAACCCGGCAGCCCCGTATTTTGAAAATGCCGATCTGCTGGTCTCTGCTGACTGCGTCCCGTTTGCCTATGCAGGGTTTCACCAGGAGATCCTGCAGGGAAAAATCCTGATAATATTCTGCCCTAAGCTGGATTCAGATATCGAGGGGTATATCTCGAAACTCGCAGAGATCCTGGCACTTCACACGATCAAGTCGATTAACGTTGTCCACATGGAGGTACCGTGCTGTAGCGGGGTGCGATACATCGTTGACCAGGCACTTGAACAGTCGGGGAAGACAATCCCGGTGAAAGATTACACGGTAACGATTGGTGGAGAATTGGAATAACGGGCATTTCCGGGTTCTGCTGGTTTATTCACCCCGGTCAAAACCGTTCAAAGGCCACTGGTACAAGCGAGGAAACGGCTTGTAATGATGATTCGGGAGGTTCGCAGAGATGAATGAGAACCTTGCATAATGTTGCGATTTTTTCTGTTTATTGTGGCTCTGAAGAAACGCACATGAACAGGAAGTTCACCCCTGAAACATGAAAATGCCCGTAAAATAATCTCCTTATTTTTGTGTTTCGTTTAACCATTTTCATGGGTAATGCTCTAATATGTCCCTACCGTTTCGGCCTTTTTCTTAATTTTCCAACGCTCCCGGGGCTATATCCCGCCGCTGTGGTGATGACCGGCAGGTTGAACACCGTATTCACTGCTTTTTCCGC
>JBAXMF010000017.1:0-15219 GCA_037134435.1 Methanomicrobiales archaeon
CCTCAGGGTCATGTTCTCTGACAACTCGTCATGTGCCCCGCCCGTGGCCTGGCAGTGGGACTTCGGCTCACCGGTGAACCCGGGCATTACCACCATGCGCGATCCGGTGATGACCTATGCCGAACCCGGCACCTATAATGTAACATTGCTGGTGATCAATGCGTTCAATAACAACAGCACAAAAACCCTCAAAGGTTTCATCCACGTCCTGCCGCCAGTCACACCCGTCCCTTACCCGGTAGCAACCCCGGTACCTGTACCCACCCCGGTTCCGGTTATCGTCCCTAATTTTACTGCGAACATGACAACAGGACCAGCCCCCTTATGTGTCCGGTTTACCGAGAGTTCAACCGGAACCGCTGCAATCACATGGTTCTGGGATTTTGGTGATGGGACAAATGCAACCGTGAAGGACCCGGCACATTGCTATCAAAAGACAGGCAATTATTCGGTGACCTTAAAGACTGCCCCCGCTGGTGGCGCCCCTGCTACCAAAGTCATGGAGAACTATATCATTGTCTCATCAGGATCAGCCCCGTTTCCCATGGACATGGTTTTCGTTATCGGGATCGTCATTGTCATCATCATTGTAGCCGGACTCTTCATAATGAAGAGAAAAGGTGGTTCACATCAGGCACACACGGGCAGCCACCCCGATGAAACGATGAAATCTGAACCCGAATCCGAACAGTCCAGGGCTCCCCGTCGTGGCAGGGACCTCTGATTAAATTCAACATTTTTTGTTTTTTTAGTGGTGCCCCGGTTTTTATTCTGTCATATACCCGGGGTCATGTCGATGGCGGGGTGTTTCTTTCCGGACCTTGCTTTAATGGAGAGACCCTGCTGCATGTTCAGGCCTATTCGTGGTATTGCTGGAAAAGGGCTGAAACCCCTTGAAACTGTTCATTTTCTGAAATACACACTACTTAAAAAAAGATCCTGGTTGTCTTGTTACCTTTCAATTGCCTGGAAAGTTGCGCTGTTATTTAATTCTCCGCCTGATGTCGCCCCATTTAACTTTTCTAAAAATCTGGTGGGATTTGGGACATCGCCATACCGGCGTTCTGTAAAAGATACCAAAATTTTTGCAGGTCCCTAAATTGGAAAATAAAAGCCTGGCAATTCTTCAGGTATCTCCGAGGTATTTTCTTTGTTCTGCATCACGGAGCTCGTTTCGCTTGATCTTTCCTGATATGGTTTTTGGCAGATCAGTTACGAATTCAATCTCGCGGGGATATTTGTATGGTGCCGTGGTCCGCTTCACGTAGGATTTCAACTCTTTCACCAGTGTTTCTGATGGCTCATACCCGCTATTGAGGATAACAAATGCCTTTACAATCAATCCCCTGATCCGGTCAGGAGAACCGACAACCGCTGCTTCGTGTACAGCGGGATGTTCAATGAGCGCGCTTTCCACTTCAAACGGCCCAATCCTGTAACCGGAACTCTTAATGACATCATCGTCACGCCCGACAAACCAGAAATATCCGTCCTCGTCACAATAGGCCTTGTCGCCGGTATAATAGTAGCCATTGATGAATGACTTATTATTTTCATCAGGGTTATCGAGGTATTCTACAAAAAGGCCCACAGGACGCGGGTCGAGTTTAATCGCGATACGACCCTCATCTCCCGCAGTTACCGGGTTCCCGCAATCATCATGGAGCTGTACGATCCACCCGGGCGAAGGTTTCCCCATGGACCCGAATTTAGGTTCCATACAGGGGAACATACCGACACAACATGCCGTCTCAGTCTGCCCGTACCCTTCATAGATCGGAAGACCCGTCCCTTCTTTCCAGACCCTGATCACTTCAGGGTTTAAGGGTTCACCCGCACTGCAGCAGTGCCGAAGCGCGGAAAGGTCGAACCTGCCAAGGTCTGCAAGGATCAGCATCCGGTAGATCGTAGGAGGGCAGCAGAACGTCGTGATCTCATATCTCTCGAGGAGCGGGAGTAGCTCAGTTGCAGCAAATTTCCCGGTAAAATGGTACACAAAGATACAAGCCCCTTCAATCCATTGTCCAAAAATCTTGCCCCACGCACATTTAGCCCATCCTGTGTCAGCAAGTGTGAAATGAAGGTCATTGTGCTGCAGGTCCTGCCAGAACCGTGCGGTAACAATGTGACCGAGCGGGTAACTATGGTCATGGAGGACCATTTTCGGTTCTCCCGTAGTCCCTGACGTAAAATAAATCAGGAGCGGGTCTGTACGCCGGGTACGCTTCAACTCAGGCATACTCACCGTATGGTGGGAAACCGGGGCAGGGTAGAGGAGTTCATATGGGTAGCCTGCCCACCCCTCAAGTTCTCCATCCACCAGGAACCTTGCTGTAAGAGTCGGGCACTGATCGCATATCTCTTCAATTTTTGATGAGTTTTCGAGGTTCGTGATGACCATCCGGAATTTCCCGATATTGATGCGGTACTTGATATCCTTTGGAGTGAGCATGGTCGTGCAGGGGCAGATTACAGCTCCGAGCTTGATCAAGGCTATTGAGAAGATCCACCATTCCGGAATTCTCGGGAGCATGATGAGGACCCGGTCTCCCTTGTTGATCCCGTATTTGAGGAGAATATTTGCAGCTTGGTTCGAGTGATTTTTCAGGTCCTGGAAGGTGTATTTCTTCTCTTCGCCCTTCTGTGAAACCCAGATCATTGCCAGCTTATTACGGTCTTTTTTTGCCCACTCATCGATGACATCAAACCCAAAATTATAATGTTCAGGGACCGGAATGGAAAAACGTGCATATTCTTCCGTGTAATTGGATAGGTTGCTCCTCGAATCTGCCATAAGAATCACATTAAAATATGTGGTTTTTGACTTTTAAATGATCTTTTTCTCCGCGGTGGGACCACATTTTGGAGGACATAAAGGTTCTCCATTAGTATTATGATGCAAAAGCAAGCATATAGTAATCAATGGCCGATAAGCAGTACGCTTCATTAAAAATTGAGAATATCGTTGCTTCTGGGGCAATTGCCGATTCCATTGATCTTGCAGAGATCTCTAAGAAAATTGAGAACTGTGAGCTCAATACAAAACGGTTCCCCGGGGCAGTTTTCCGGATTGAAAAGCCGAAGATCGCTTCCTTGATTTTCTCATCCGGAAAAGTGGTGCTCACCGGGATCCGGGATAAGCAGGCACTCCATGATGGCCTGGCACTGATAATCAAGTCCATGAACGATGCCGGGGTTAAGACCTATGATGAACCACGGGTGGCAATTACGAATATTGTTTGTTCGTATGATATCGGGAAATATATCAACCTCAATAAAGTCGTCATTACATTAAACCTTGAGAATATTGAATACGAACCTGAGCAGTTCCCCGGACTTGTCTACCGGATCAAGGACCCGAAAATTGTTGCCCTGCTATTTTCATCAGGAAAGATCATCCTGACTGGTGGAAAAAACCTTGAGGACATCAAGCGGGGTCTTGATTTCCTCGAGCAGAAACTTGGCAGCATCATGTAAGATTGGTGAATCTGCAATTTTTCCCCCATTTTTATTATTGACCTTATTGTAGTAAAATACCCGTGTTAACCCTGGCGTATATGGCGAAGCGCAATTAACCGGGCTCTTGATTTATTATCGTGCTGCAGTAACTTCCGTAATCTGAGTGAGGTCTCTTTCCAGATCTTACTGGCCCGTTCCCGGAACAATTCCGTACTTTCGGCAGAGTGACTGCCATGCGGTATAGTCGGACCTCCCGAGAACAGGACCTAGTGAATTCAGGCGGATCCATTCGCGGGTGTCCTTCCATTCTTCGCTCACAGAAACAAAAGATTTCCCGCTTCCTGCTGGCAACACTTCCGGTAGGGAATTGATCCTGCCGAATGCAGGGTAATCCCCGTCCCCATTAGAAATAATTAAGGGCGTGGTCGTTTCAATGAACGCATACCCGGTATTTTTATAGGCATATTCCGGGGGTACCCTGATCCCAACCGCGGTATGTTTCTCGTTGTCAAAATCAAATAATGCTACTCCATAACCCAGTTCATGAAGGATATAAGCGAGCAGTACTGATTTCTCACAGCAAACACCTTTGTTATCGAGCAACGTCTGGTACGGATACCTGATCTCCAGGGTCCCTTTATCAAGCATCTCCTGGTCATAGGGGATCTGCTGCACAAGGCTTACGGCTATCCTGGCCTGGTCATCCGGGTTGCCTGTTTTTTCCCGGATGGCATCAACCAGAGGGACAAGAAACGTCTCCTGCACAGGCAGGTCGATAAATTTCTGGTACCGATCTTTTTCTCCAACATAGCTGTAGGGGTCTTCCTTCGCTATCTCACTGGCGACACCGTTGTACAGGGTGAAGTTCACGGTACCATGCTCTCCCCGCAGTACATAGGGAAACGATTTTGAAACCGCCCCCGTTTTCATCGCCAGGTATTGCCTGGGGATACCATCCGAACCCGGGCTTGGGGTGAGTGAACTGGCAGGTCCGGTTACCGGCGTCTTTGAGATGACCTGCCCCACCTGGCCCGGCGAAGCCCTGGCATCTGTCCCCGCGCTGACTGGAAATGGAAATACATCGGTCCCGTTCGTCCCGGTAATAACCGGAAGGAATGCAAGCATTGCAATAACTGAAACAAGGAGCAGGATAATCAAAGGTACCCAGACATTTCGGGATCGCCTTCTCTCCCCGGTGGTCACCGTGCGGGCAGGACCAAATTTTCCGGTATCCGGTGAGCCCTGCCGGGTGAGGCGCTGTGTGTCGGTGGATAGTTGCGAAGGTCTCAATGAAGGTGTAGTATAGCCGCTGCTCCTTATCTGGCTGTAATTTTTTGCCCTTTCAAAACAGGTGACCGCTTCATCCGTGTAGCCCAGAGCCCTGCAGGTCTTACCCAGGTTATACCACGCGTCGGCATAGCGGGGGTCAACCTGTACCGCTTCAGAATAGCAACGCAACGCTTCTTCATAGCGTTTTTGCTTATAAAACTCGTTCCCTTTCTCCTTCCAGGAGGTTGCATCGGTATCCATTATTCCCTGCGGATATTCCTGACTGTTATTCCATGCAGGGAAATTTAAATACGTGGATAGGAACAGCAGTGCCGGGAACAATTTACCAATAGCGGTGAGTCCGGATGAAATTTCTTTCGGCTTTCAGTATTTCCCGGTAGAATGCATCATCTTCAGACAGCGTCGATAAGATCCTCGATGCATGTTCAGCGCCGACACCTTTACCTGCAAGTGCGATGACTGCCTTTTTCCCGCTTGAAAGGACGATATTAGCGTTCCGGATCAGCCGTATTTCGACCGCCCGTTCCTCATCAGTTTTTTTCTGCTTATTTGCTACGGCGTAGAGTTGTTCAGCCCAGGGTTTGAGCACAGCGATAAGCCGGGCATTGCAGAGCGGGCATACCGGTTTGTCTGCCACTCTTTCGACGGTTGTCTTACTTTTCCATTTTCGGCAGTTCATACATGCAAGAAACACATCCTGTTGCATGAGACGGCGTTTGAGGGTGGATATGACCGCCTGGTCTGCTGTAGGGGGCGGTATCTGGTCCTTTGAGGAGGTGAACAGAGCCTCCGCCCCAAGTATGCTTATCGGTCCCGTATGCACCTGGATTTTTCCGGAATGGACGTCTTCAACAATAGCAGCGGCACTGTCCACGTCCATGTATACCGAAAACAGTTCGCGGTAGGCCTCATCCTGGATAACGGTATCTTCAAACATCCCGGTAAGACGATGAATCGAGAGCCGTTCATAGTCTGCGTCCGGGTCGATTGCCCCGAATTTTTTCGCGATCTGTACCAGTTTCCACTTGAAAAGGGCCGTGCGTTTGAGAGCGATCCCAAGTATTCCCCTGATGTGGGCCGGCTCAAGTGTCATAAGGGCCTCTTTCACATCAGCCGCCCTGATGGTCGAGGGTAACCTGATCAGTGCCCGGTAGGCATCGATTTCAATTCCTACCGTTGTGCCATACCGGGCAGAAATAAGGATGGACAGGACGCGCGCAAGCGCCTCATTTGCTTTGTGGCCTGCACAGAGGTTCAACACTACACCTTCCGGGGCGTTTTCAAGGGTAATGCACTCATCAGTCGGTATAACAGACCTGTTTTTGTCCATCTCCGAAAGGAACCACGTAACATAGCGGCAGACGTTTGGATCAGCTGAATATGAACTAATATCACGTGTCCTCCGGAGGCGCCCCTGTTCACGGGTGACTTCAAAGGGGACAGGTATCTGCTCCCCCTCCCATGAAGGTAATTCTCCTTTTGCAAATTTCGCAGGTTCCACGGTAATCCTTCCGTCTTCAATATCAAGGACCCGCCAGAGCTGGCCCTTGGTGATAAATACAGCCCCCGTGTAGACCCATCCCACGACGAATGACTCATCAAGCGTTCCGACCGTCTTCCGCGAGACCATGTCAAAGACCGGCATCTTCCGCTCGTCATGGATCATCGAGAGATTTCCGGCAAGGTAACGCCGGGCACGGGACGTGGTAATGACCCTGTCAGCATCCAGCCGGATCAGCCGGTGGTCTTCCATCTGGTCACATACCCGTGAAAGGAAGCCAGGGTCCCCGGAAAAGACGGAAGTCCTCCCTATTATCGAGCTGATTTTCGATTTTTGGATCTCACCATATTCTACTGCCATCGCAGCGACCTGGTTTGCGAGGACATCCGCAGCGTCTTTCGGGATGCGGACCGGTTCTATCTCGTTTGCCTTGGCCTTCCGGGCGATAACGAGCGACTCGAGCAGGTCGTCAAACCCGGTTGTAAAGACCGTGCCCCGGGAAACGGTGTTCAACTGGTGCCCGGCCCGTCCAACTCTCTGGACCAGCCGTGCAACTTCGCGGGGAGAGCCGAATTGGATGACGTGATCAACATGCCCGATATCAATCCCGAGTTCCATCGAAGATGTGCAGATCAGCGCCTTTATCCGGCCTGCCTTGAACTTTTCCTCGGCTTCGATCCGTATCTCCCGTGAAAGTGAGCCGTGATGCACTTCCACATCACCCCTGGCATACAGGGCGTGGCCCAATGCTTCTGCCGTGACACGGGTATTGGTAAAGACAAGGGTAGACCCATGGGAACCTATCGATCTGCCAACAGATTCTGCCTGGTGATCAAATTTATCACCAATATACTCCACCCCGATCTCGAGGTGTTTCGCTACCGGGACCTGTACCAGTGAGAACGGGCGCTGTCCGCAAAGGTAACGGCCAACCTCCCCGGGGTTGCCGACCGTCGCAGATAGTCCCAGTCGCTGGAATTCCCCTGCATACTCCACCAGCCGTTCAAGTGCCACCGCGAGTTGTATTCCCCGTTTACTCCCGGCAAGTTCATGGATTTCATCAATGACTACAAAACGGATATTTTTTAAGTGATTTCTGAGAATTTTCCCCATAAACAGTGCCTGGAGGGTCTCGGGCGTGGTAATTAATAGATCGGGGGGTGAAAGGGCCTGCTTTCTCCGGTCTGTGGTGGTCGTATCCCCGTGGCGCACCCCCACAGAAAAACCAAGCTCGTGACACCACCATTCGAGCCGCTGGAGCATGTCCCGGTTCAGCGCCCGGAGCGGGGTAATATAGAGAACCTTAAACCCACCCCCGGGCAGGGACAGCATGCTGTTGAATACGGGGAGCATCGCACTCTCAGTTTTCCCCGTCCCGGTTGGTGCGATGAGGACCATGTGTTCCCCTGAAAGGACACGTGGGATGGCCTGGGTCTGCACTTCGGAAAGATCTGAGAAGCCCCGTTTCCGGATGCATCCCCTGATCCGCTGGTCGAGGAGGTCAGCCGGAGTCATATTCCTCCACTGACGAGAGGGGCCCGATATACGTCCCATCGGCCAGGTAGATTTCGCAGGACTCCCTGTCCATGTACCGCGATAACGGGGATGTTGGTGAACCGGCAATTTTCAGTACATCGAACCCGGACATTTCATTGAATGCCGGCATAAACAGGGCCCTTGTTCCGGAACGTGCATGTTCTCCCGGTACTGCTCCCTCCGGAGGTTCGGGCCAGGCCATACCTTCATGGTGAGGCCGGCCAGGACCCATTCCCGTCGGAAGACCGGTTCGTGCAGGAGAAGATTGAGGGGGATTCTTTCTCCTCCGCGGGGTCCTGATTTTGAGGTCTCCAAACGGCAGGGTGTCAGACAGGTTTTGTTCAAATACAGGTTGCTGGCAACCCTGCCCCATGCGGTCCGGAGACCTCCCTCTCGTGAAACATTCCTCCCCGATTTTCGCAAAAAGGTAGGCTGGCGCACGGAGTGAGCACCCGACATCGTCCCGGAGGCATACAAGCGGGTGGTGATGGCCGCAGATGATCAGGTGTCCCATAAGGGAAGGATCAGGATAGGTATGACCATGCAGGTAGCCGGTACCATCTACCAGTGCCCCTTCCTTTGGCAGTAGTTCTCCCTTGTCAAGGAACCGTTCTATCCCGGGATCATGGTTCCCTGGCATCAGCATTACCTGGGATAATGCCCGGAGTGAATGAAGCAGGTCAGGTAGCTCATGGTATTCCTGCCGTGTCGTCTGTAGTATACTGTGTTTTACATCACCAAGGAGAAGGACGATATCCGGGTCTGTCTCCCTGATGCACGCGATAACTTTTTGCTGTCGCTGGCGGCTTCGACTTTTAAAATGGATACCATGGCGTGCAAGGTCTGACTCAATCCCCAGGTGGAGGTCCGCGATGACCAGCACATCTTTTGTGTTGCTAACAAGAAGGGCTGGGCCGGAATCAATAAATTCAAGGTTCATAACAGCTTTACCGCACCTGCAGCAGGCTGGTAGCATTCATCCTCTTCCACGAGTTGCCTGATGGTGGTCATGACCTTTTCCTCACGGATCCCCTTCCTGGCTGCAAGGGGGAGCAGTTCTGATACACTGACACCCTTTGGTCCGCTATGGGCCTGTATCAGATCCAGCAGAACTTCCCGTGGGTCCGGGGCCTTGATTGCTCCTCCGGGGACACGGTCAACCTTTGACAGGGCCCCCTCAACCATGACGACGAGCGACCTGATTTGGGAGGTATCCATGTGGTAATGATTGATCGCCTGCCTGACTACCTGGTCCTCCGTCCCTTCCCTGATTGCCTTCTCCAGAATTTCAAGACGTGCCAATGTTTGTCCGGCCGTGACGATAATCCAGGAGTCGCGGGTCACCCGGTCAACAGTCGTGACCGTCAGGGGCCTGATAATAACTCCTTTTTTACTGCTGCGTGAAACCTGTGCCTCTCCCGTAACCATGACAAAAACTGGTGGTTCTGCCTGTTCAAGGACCTCAACTACTTCCTCGTCCTGCTTACCTGCGGAAAGACTGAAGGTCCCGGTCGGGTCAGCTACCCAGGCCAGCAGGACTTCTCCCTGGACTTTTTCCACGCGGGTCAATGCACCAGCCAGGAACAGGTAGGAGCCACACGCACCGGTAGGTGTAATCATTTGTTGAGGGGATTGTTTTGATCCGGAAGCCTGTTGCATGGTTGTCCCTGACAATTCACCCGCAAACACCCTGGTAAGTGCCGTCATGTCCGTGATCTCCCGGGGTTTGTACCATTGCAGTACATACAGGTAGTGGAACGGGCAATCCGGGTACCTAGCGTAAAGGGACAATGACGTACCCGTTGATCTGCAGGGTGGACCATGCTGTTCATTCCGCTCATTGCTTGGTGTACTATCTCTGGTGTCAGGTGATATCCATTATGCTGAAGGCAATTACCAGGGCCCTGTTACCCGGATACACGCGTGATGCAAGTTCTTTAACGCTCCCTGCAGAATGGTATCCCGGATGAGAATAATTGCACCATTATTATCAGTTATATTATATTATGATTATTAAATAGTTAATATTGTCGGATTATTGTTGAATATTACCGTTTTTTCAGTATTTCAAGGATACTCAAGGCGAAATTGGCCAGGATATTACATCTCTCCTGCATGGTGGTTAATTGCGATTCCGGGGATTTGCAGGTGAACGATGAACCCTGAAATTATAGGGCCGACATTACCCTTAAATACTTTCCTATTCAATCTCAAAGCACTGTGGTTTTTATGCGAACGAAAGGGCTAAAGGTTGCGTTTCTAGCGGTAGTCCTGGTTATTGGCATCCTCTCACTGTCAGCAGCGGCAGCAGATGATGTGAAGGCTACGAATTACCCCTTCATTACGAAAGGGACTGAAAGCGGGGGGATAAACACATCTTCACCACTTAATCTACCGGTCCAGTCAATAACCGGGACCGGTGATGAATCAGAAATACTGGTTTCAGGTGAGGATAATGTCAAGGCTCCATCCAGCAGCTGGATAAAGCCAATGCCTGTGCAGTTTATCAGGAATGCGGGGCAGGCCGGTGAAGGGGTACGGTTCGAGATCGTCTCTGAAAGCGGGTCCATCTTCTTCACCGATCAAAAAACTGTGTTTGTGCTATCCCCGCCTGATGTTCCTGGTGGAAGCACAATAGTTTTCTCCCACCTGTTTGTCGGGGCGAATGCTGCACCGGTAGTAGAGGGGATTAAACCTCTCTTTGGGAAGGTTAATTTCTTTATTGGCAATGACCGGAATAACTGGATTACCAATGTCGATACCTACCAGGGGATCACGTATCATGACCTCTATCCGGGCATTGACCTGACCTATGAGGGGACCAACGGGGATCTGAAAAGTGAATTTGTAATTGGATCACAAGGTGAACCCGCCAGCATACGGATACGATATGATGGTGTTGCCAGTATTGCCAAAGGAAATGACGGGTCCCTGATTGTTTCAACCAGTTCAGGTTCATTCACGGAACTAGCACCCGATGCATACCAGGTGATCAGTGGCCGGAAAGTGCCGGTCATCATCAACTACAAATTATTTTCAGTAAATGAAGTAGGGTTCGACGTGGCGGTCTATGACCGAAGTCAGCCACTCGTAATAGACCCGGTAATGAAATATGGAATTTACCTTGCAGGAATTGGTGTGGCCGATGCGAATGCCATTACAAAGGATTCGGATGGGAATGCGTATGTTGCCGGAAAGACCTATACCGGGTTTACGCTTCAGGATCCGGGTGAAGGGGCAGATAGTGCAGGAACAGATGCGATTGTTGTAAAAATTAACCCTGATGGGTCTGCCCCCGTATATACTGCCTACCTCGGCGGTAGCGGAGACGACCGTGCTGCAGGAATAGTCCTCGATCAAAATCGCAATGCATTCCTCACCGGTTCAACCAGTTCTTCCGACTTCCCGACAGTCCAGCCACTCCAGGGATACCTGAGAGGGGCCACCAATGCGTTTGTCCTTGAACTTGGTCCGTCAGGCGATACGATTATTTACTCGACCTACATCGGAGGGTCAGGGACCGATAACGGAAACGCCATTGCAATCGATCCACAAAATAATGCCTATATAACAGGAACAACCACGTCACCTGATTTTCCGACCATTGACGAATTTCATCCATCCGGGTTGGTCGGACCCCAGGCTGCATTTGTTTCAAAAATTGAATCCTCTGGATCGAAACTCGTCTACTCTGGATATATCGGTGGAAATTCAAATACTACGGGTGCAGGGATTGCCGTGGACAGCGCCGGCAATGCATTTGTCACGGGCGAGACGTATTCTATAACAGGTTTCCCCGTCATTAATGCCTACCAGCCTAAAAATGGGGGGAATGCAGATGGATACTTAACTAAAATTGCACCAAACGGGGGTTCAGCCGTTTATTCAACCTATATCGGGGGGTCCGGGTATGACAGCGGCGCTTCCATTGCTATTGATTCCGCCGGAAATGCCTATATCTCGGGTGCCACGGGTTCACAAAATTTCCCTATAAAAAACGCTGCACAGTCACGCCTTGGCGGTGCACTTGACGCATTCGTATTAAAAATAAATCAGGACGGTTCGCAGTTATTCTATTCAACGTACCTTGGGGGAACGGGGGTCGACAGGGGCACAGGTATTGCCCTGAACAGCAACGGTAATGCCTATATTACCGGCTGGACCTACTCCCTTGGCTTTCCTGTTGTGAACCCCTACCAGCCCAGGTACGGTGGTGGCACATCAGACGCGTTCGTAGCGAAACTTGGCGCTACCGGGCAGGCATTCGATTATGTCACTTACCTTGGAGGTAACGGTCGCGATCCGGGTTATGCAATCGCTGCTGATAACAATGGAAATGCCTATATTGCAGGCGACACGAGTTCAACCAATTTCCCGATGGTCAACCCGTTCCCAATGCCTCCGGGAGTGCTTGGTGGGTATGTTGTCGTCTTAAGTGACCAGTTCATTCCACCCGGGCCGCCGGTCGCTGATTTCTCGGCGAATACCACGTCCGGGTTCAGGGAAGCTACTATCAGGTTCACGGATCTCTCCACCGGGCACCCGACCTCCTGGAACTGGAACTTCGGTGACGGTGCAACTTCAACTGTACAGAATCCAGTTCATACCTACAAAGGACCAGGTTCATATACCGTGAGCCTGACTGCCGGTAATGAATACGGGACCGACACAAATGTGAAAAATGGATATATCACGGTTATCGGGCCTATCGGTGGTGACAAGGGGTACTACCTCGTCCATAGTAATGTTGAGGGAGCAACAGTTTTATTTGACAGCAGGGAAAAAGGGACGATCACCAACGGGACACTCCGTGTCGAGGTATACGTAACCGGGTCACCTTTCAGGACGTTCACCGTTCAAAAATGCGGGTACTTCCCCCTGACCCAGAATATCACTGACTACCCGGGCAAAGGAGAAACTGTTGACCTGTATGCAAACCTTACCGCCCCGAAAGAACCCCTGATTGCAGATTTCACCAGTAATATAACATCGGGGACTGCACCACTGGAAATTGGGTTTACCGATCTTAGTATCGGGCATGCGGATACCTGGGACTGGTCCTTTGGCGATGGTGCTTCCTCTACCGAAGAAAATCCAGTTCATTTCTATTCCACCCGCGGAACCTACAATGTCAGCCTGTATGTTACAAACAGCGCCTGTTACAACAATACGATGGTCAAAACCAATTATATTACCGTCACAGAAGTCCCCCCCCAACCCGTAGCGAATTTCTCTGCAGACCGGACAACGGGCCCGGCCCCCCTGCTTGTGCAGTTTACTGATACTTCAACCGGGTCCCCGGATACCTGGGACTGGACCTTTGGGGATGGCAATATCTCCACGGAACAGGACCCAGCCTATTCATATGAAACACCCGGTCTCTACACGGTCTCCCTGACCGTGTCGAACGCAGCAGGTAACAGCACGAAATCTGCCTACGATTTCATTAACGTGACCGTGAATCCGCCCTGTTCTGATAAGGGTTACTTCCTTGTCCATTCAAACGTGGACGGTGCTGCAGTAATGTTTGACCAGACTTACGAAGGAGCAATTGCTAACGGTACACTCCGTTCGGAAGTTTGCATTACCTCACCGCATTTCTCTACCGTAACGGTTGACGGAGTGGGTTACTATCCGCTCGTGCAGAACATTACGCAGTACCCGGAAAAAGACCAGACTGTTGATATATATGCCAACCTGACACCCATAGTCCCGCCTGTTGCAAATTTCACAGCAAACGAGACCTTCGGGAGACGTCTGCCCTTTATGGTTCAGTTCACTGACCTGTCAACCGGTGGCCCGGTAAGCTGGAACTGGGACTTCGGGGATTCAACGACATCCGCTGAACAGGACCCGGTTCACACCTATACCTCGTATGGTATTTTTACGGTCAACCTTACCGTGAGCAACAGTGCAGGCGCCAGTACACTGGTTCAACCCGATTACATTATTGTCGATCCTGGGATCGTCGTCGACAACGGGTATTACCTGGTCCATTCAAACGTCGAAGGAGCAGAGGTCTATTTCAATAACGACTGGTATGAGGGTACCATTGAGAACGGAACGCTGCTGGTAAAAACCTGCACCTCCTGCACACCCGTCTGGTCATTCACCGTTAAAAAATGCGGGTACTTCCCGCTGACCCAGAACAATACCAGGTACCCGGCAAAGGATGAGACCGTCGACCTGTACGCGAACCTGACAGCCCCGGAAGAACCACTGATTGCAGACTTCATCGGGAATACAACATTGGGGACTGCCCCGTTGGTTGTCGGGTTTACTGATCACAGCATTGGCGTCCCGGAGACCTGGAACTGGAGCTTTGGTGACGGAATGTACTCTGAAGAGCAGGATCCAGTCCATGAATACCCAGCTGCAGGGGCCTACAATGTCAGCCTGTATGTAACAAACACCGCCTGCCAGAACAACACGAGGGTCAAAACAGGCTACATCACCGTAACTGATGTACCAGTCCCACCGGTCGCGATGTTTAATGCACAACCGCGGACTGGCGGTCCCCCGTTAACAGTCCGGTTCACGGACTTATCAACCGGTCGTCCAGACTCGTGGAACTGGACGTTTGGGGATGGCAGCATTTCGACGGAACAAAACCCTTCATACACCTACTACAACCAGGGCAGGTACAACATTTCACTGACCGTTTCAAATGATGCCGGAGTCGACTCCCTGGAGATACTTGACTATATTGATACCTCCGGCGGCCTGACACCCCCGCCAATTGCAGACTTTACTTCAAATGTAACGAGTGGGTTTACACCACTTTCAGTACAGTTTACGGACCAGTCAATCGGATATGTGCAAGTAAGGGAATGGAATTTCGGGGACGGGTCACCACTATCGACAGAACAAAACCCGGTACATTCCTACACAACCACAGGGCGGTTTAATGTCAGCCTGTATGTTCAGAACAGTGCAGGAAGCATGGTATGGACACGGCCGGGTTACATCACGGTCTCAAAACAGGTAGGTCCGGTTGCAGGCTTCAGCACGAATACGACATCCGGGCTTGTGCCTCTCACGGTCATGTTCACTGATACGTCGACAGGGTCCCCGGCCTCGTGGGACTGGAATTTCGGGGATAATTCAAGTTCATCTGAACAAAACCCGGTGCATACTTACGAATTGCCCGGTAACTACACGGTCTCACTGGCAGTTTCCAATACATATGGCAACGATCAGGTAGTGAAACCTGGCCTTATCAACGTGCATTTGGAACCAATCCAATTCACCATTCATGCAACGGCAGGCCCCAATGGCATTATCACCCCGTCTGGAGACCTGCCTGTCTGGGAGGGGGACAGCCTTGCATTCAGTATCATTCCGGATACCAGTTACACCGTAATGGATGTCCGTGTCGATGATGAATCACAGGGCCCCGTCACCAGTTACACATTCACGAATGTAAAGGATGA
>JBAXMF010000018.1:0-15042 GCA_037134435.1 Methanomicrobiales archaeon
GAGTGGTGCGTACTGCACTTGCTACTGCCTTGGCAGCAGTAATGTTCATGCCCTGGGCATCGCGGCCGCGGGTACGTGAACTACCCTCTTTTAGAATTAGAATTGGTTGTCCTCCAAGCTGTTGTGACATAGTTTTCACCACTTTGAGCGGTAAAAGTTGGTTTGTGGTTCTATATAAACATTGTCACTTATCGATCATTTCGATCAGTTCTTCACCATCTACAATATGCTGGAGGCGTTCTTCACCGATCACCAGGGTTTTCCCAATTTTTTTCTGTTTGTAGTAATCGGTGAGGACACACATGGCCCGGGTACCCGTCACCTGTGAGATGTTCCCGATCAGTGCAGCGCGCTTTACGACACGATCAGCCGTGCCGTACCCGGTCAGGATCGTGTGGCCATGGAAAACAATGAGGGCCTGGAACGGTGCCCGGTGCAGGGTATGCAACGTCATCCCAATCTGCTCGAGGAAACTCATCGGCACTTCCTCACCGGGGTTTTCTACCCGTTCTTTGGACTCCCCATGTGGCTGTAGCAGGTCAATGGACTGCACAAGCCCGCTGTCGAACAGTTCTTCGATTTTCTGGGCAACTTCGAGCGTAGTCCCCATCCCGCTTTCATACTTGCTGATCGTCCGCCGGGATACCCCAAGGAGGTGGCCAAGGTCCCCGAGCGACATGCTCCGCTGTTCCCTCTGCTCGCGGAGTGCATCACCGTTAATCGCGACATACAGGCCGCCAGGTGATGCGTATATCAGTGGGGGGATCCCCTCGACCACATAGTCGTAAAGCGTCGAAACGCTGATCGCATAGATCCCGTACCGGAGATATACGGCACCCCGCTCTAGTTCCGCATCCCTTGCACGCTCCCCGATAATTATCGCTGACCCCTTGAGATGGCGTGCGACCAGCTCCAGGTCGGAGGCCGTCTCCTCGCTAACACTGTCGATATGGGACACAACTTTTATCGCGAGCGTCATCTTCCCATTACTCGCGATGAGATCAAAACTCCTCGGCCGCATGCTGAACCGTTCGGAGACAAGATATCCTCCCGAGATCATCACACTGATGACCATCTGGAGGAGCCGGTCCTGTGTCATTTACCGTTAGGGATGGATTTAGAACGTGATACAATAAATAATAGATTATTTGCATGCTTCTCGGCATTGACGATACCGATTCACCTTCCGGCATGTGTACCACCTATCTTGGGGCATTGCTGGCCAGGCAACTGGATAAAATGCATCTGCCGGTACTGGAAGCAAGGCTTCTCCGCCTGAACCCGAACGTGATCTACAAAACCAGGGGAAATGCTGCAATTTGCCTGGAAGTAAATGGTGATATTGACCGCGTGTTTGAGACGGCCTGCGAAATGGTTGCTGAACTTGCCCATTTTTCGCACGAAAACACAAATCCCGGCGTAGTTGCCATGGAAACCCGCCCCGGGCCGGATTTTTACTGGAAAGCTGTCAGGGACTTCTGTACCACAGAAGAAGCTGTTGCCATCCTTGAAACAGCCGGAGCCCGTTATAAAGGTTTTAAAAATGGCAGGGGGCTTATCGGTGCTACGGCAGCAGTATGCAGTCAGGTCCCTGACATGACATTCGAGTACCTGGCATACCGGAATAGCAATGTATTCGGTACCCCGAGATTTGTCGATCGGAAAAGCCTGTTTGAAGCCGAGGCGTCGACCTTCCCCCATACATGGGACACGGTCGATAGCGAAAATAATTGCGTGGTCTGTGTCCCGCATACACCTGACCCGGTCCTCTTCGGAATCCGTGGAGAGAGCCCTTCGTGGGTTACATTGGCAAGAATGCAGGTGGAATCTGAGCCAACCGGAGCTGAACAGATCTTTGCCACAAACCAGGGTACCGATGCGCACCTCGTTGATGGTGAGATCGGCGCCCTTACAGAGGGATTTTCCTACCGTGTTACCGGAATGGTATGCACCCATGCACAGACAGGGAGAGGGGGGCATGTGTCGATAGGGATCGGGGACGGGGATATGGTTGCCCGTTGCATGGCATACGAACCAACAAAAGGGTTCCGGAACATCCTTCGTGCATTATGGCCAGGTGACCAGGTACTTGTCACCGGGAGCTACAAAGGGGGAAGTATAAACCTGGAAAAGGTCTGCGTTATTGCTCTTTCACAGGCCGGAACGGCGCGGCCTCCCGTATGTCCTTCCTGTGGCGCCCGAATGACCAGTGCGGGTACTCTGAAAGGATACAAATGCAGGAAATGCGGGGCCCATGAAACAGAACCACAGGTCACGCTCCATGACCGGACGATTACACCCGGGTGGTACGAAGTCCCGCCGGTCGCCCGCAGGCACCTGGCAAAACCCCTCTGCCGGGGCCCGTAACCCCGGGAGCATGACCATCCGCCGGGAAGGTGTTATCCTTGAACGCGATCAATAAATTCACCAATAGCTGGTGAGCCCATTGAGTCACGAATGCCGTGTACCGGTCAGGCAGGTACGCCTGAAAGCAGGAATGACCGTAGGAGAACTCGCTGAACAGATGGGGCAGGCGGGAGCTTATAATGGCGGTGCACTGTTTCGTGCCATCTGTATCTACGAAAAGATGCTCCGTGACCCCGATGTAACAAAATTTTTCGGTCTTGCCGGTGCCATGGTGCCCGCAGGTATGGGCGGGATTGTCAGGGACCTAATAGATGCGGGACATATCGACGTCCTCGTCTCAACCGGCGCTAACCTCACCCATGACATTATCGAGGCGATCGGTTGCCGCCATTACCACGGCGATGCGGGAAGTTCGGATGTTGAACTGAGACACGAGGAGATAAATCGGATCTACGATGTCTACCTCCCGAATGACGCGTTTATCAAATTTGAAGAGTTCATGCAGGGGATCTATTCTGAGATCCCTGACGGAACAACGGTCTCAATAAACGAGCTGCTCACCCATATCGGGTCACGTCTCAACTCCGGGATCCTTGCGACCGCAGCAGAACGACAGGTCCCGGTGTTCTGCCCGGCAATCCAGGACTCTATGATTGGACTCCAGTACTGGTTATTTTCCCAGACAGGGCATGTCACCGTGGACGCGTTTAAAGATATGCCACCGTTACTAGACCGCTGTTTCACGGCCAAAAAAGCCGGAGCGATGCTTGTCGGGGGAGGGGTGCCGAAAAATTATATCCTGCAGAGCATGCTGATGACCGAGAACGGTTTCTCCCATGCAGTCCAGCTGACCGGGGACCGGCCGGACCTTGGCGGCCTTTCGGGAGCCACGCTTGATGAGGCCCGTTCATGGGGCAAGATCACCGAGGAGGCGTCTGCCGTGACGGTATATGGTGATGCAACAGTCCTCCTCCCCTTCATGGTTGCAGCAGTGCTGGAGAGGCTGGAACCATGACCGCACTGATACTCGCACTCGATGTGACGGATAAACGCAAGGCGATAGCAATTGCTACCCGGTGCGCACCGCATATTGATGCAGTAAAGGTCGGGTACCCCCTCGTCCTGTCAGCAGGGCTTTTAATTGCCGACGAACTTGCCGACCTCGACCTCCCCCTTATCGCAGATTTTAAAGTAGCGGACATCCCGAATACGAGCAGGCTCATCGCAGAAGAGGTATTCACATCAGGTTATGATGTATTAATCTGCCAGGGATTTACCGGTCGTGACTCGGTCACCGCGTGCGTTGAAGTAGCCAGGGAGTACGGTGGCGACTGCTTCGTGGTCACCGAGATGAGCCATCCCGGGGCCACGGAATTCTTTCATGGAGGCACCGCAGAGAGGATTGCCGTGCTCGCGAAAGAATGTGACGCGGATGGCATTATTGCACCGGCAACAAGACCTGATCGCGTTGCTTCCTTAAAACAGCTGATCGGCGACCTGAAAATTTATTCCCCGGGGGTAGGTGCGCAGGGAGGGGATATTTCAGCAATTGCAAGTATTGTTGATGGAGTTATTATCGGACGCGCGATCTATGACGCGGAGGATCCGGGAGAGGCCGCATTTCAGTTTGCAGGTATCCGCCAATGATGAGAAAGGAAGACTGATAAAAAAGATGAACCCTATGAGTCAACTGAGGCGGAAACTCTCCTTGGAACGGTCTAAAAGTTTAAGAGGATGGCATTCTATTTGATAGTATGGAATGGACCGCAGAACAGAGAGAGACCGCAGAGAAATACCAGCTCCTTGAAGATATTCCAGGAGCCGAACGACGGTACAAGTGTCATACCTGCCACCTTATTGTCGATGAGACGCCGTGCCCGAAATGTGGTGAGGGACACCTCGAGATCATGTGCCCCCTTGACCACTGCCACTGCTCGCACGAGATCCTTTCGGGGATCGATTATTGCCCCCTCTGTCACGCCGCCGTCTGTCCTGAATGCGGGTCGCATGATGTCGTCCAGATTAGCCGGGTCACCGGGTATCTTCAGGACGTATCCGGGTGGAATGCAGGGAAACAGCAGGAATTAAAGGACCGGGTCCGTTATACCGTAGCGTAAACCGATCCCGGATTTTCATGAAATATTATATCAGGAACGATACTCTTTTTATCAGGGGTACATTTTCTGCTGCGAGTACCGGGCCCTGCGGTGGTATGCGTCCCGTTTCGACGGTATTACTGTACAGCCCGGGAAAAGCACATACGGCTCACGGGGACCCCTGCAGGGATATATCCCTCCAGGTCGCACGTGAAGGTCTTCCAAATGATTTTTTCGGCATCCTTGCAGGAATTGACATCAGCCGTCTTTGTATTGTCCAGTATGACTTCATCACAGTCTTTTTCCTGGCTGACACCGGCAGTGACACCCAGACAGACCAGGTCACGATTGTCGTATATTCAGGTGAAGGGCTGGCGGAGAATGCGCTCCTGCAGATGATCATGACCGTTTCCAGTTCAAAAGCCCGGGCCCTGGCAGACGCAGGGTTGCCGGTCCCGGCTGCTTCGGACGACCATGTCATTGTGGCATCTGAAACGGAAGTACGCCATATGGACGCAGGACTTCATTCAGAGGCAGGGTGGTGTGTGTCCGAGTGCATCCTGTTTGGCCTTCCTCACGCACTGGAACAAAAAGACCATAGAACCGACCCGGCCCTGTACGTTTATTCACGGTTAGGGGGCGGCCATTTCGTCCTGTGGCGTCCCGGGGAATGTCCCTACTATCCCTGTCATTTTACGGGCCAGCGGTGTGATTACTGCTATTGCCCTTTTTACCCCTGCAAAGATGAAACGCTTGGCCAGTGGGTAAACGGTTCACATGGTGCGACGGTCTGGAACTGTAGCCGGTGCACGCTTCTCCATGCACCGGAACAGGCAGATTACCTGCGGCGTCACCCGGAAGCCCCGCTTGAAGAGCTGAAGAAACGCGAACATAACATGATTGAAAAACAGGGTTTATTTTGAGATCCCGAGTGCGGCGACGAGTTCGTCCAGCGGGACTCCATGAGCTTCAGCTGCTTCGCGGACGGTCTCCCCGCGGGCTATCGCACATCCCACGCACCCCATTCCAAACTTGAATAAAACCTCGGATGATTCGGGTTTGTCTTTTAGAAGATCATAGATGGTGCTGTCTGCGGTTACTGTCATGGGGTACTATTCACTATACCGGTACTTAAACCTGTACCCGGTAGCTTTTCGGTAACTGGTAAGGCTCGTGCAGGTGGTACCGGTCACTTTCACCCTGCGCATCCGACCACCATTAATATGCCGTTCCGGGTGAACATGTAGCTGGAGATGTAAAATGGATATTTCCCAGATTGTTGAAAGAATCTCCTTAAAAATTGAGGCAAAAGGGCATGCGGCAGATAAACCGAAGATTGAACAGAAACTGCGCCGCCTTATTGAGGAGTTCGGGGTCCAGCCGGAAGATGCCGAGCGGACCGTATGGTACGATATTGCACGTGATTATGGCATCCAACTCGGGAGAACCGCAGGTCCTGGTGATCAGAAGCAGATCAACTCGGTCAGCCCCGAAGAATGGGTTACTATTGAGGGGAAAGTTGTGGTTCTTGGCAATTCACCCTCGCCATCAATCGCCTATTCAGGGATCATAGCTGACGCTTCAGGCGCGATCAGGTTTGTAGTCTGGTCGAAGGCTTCGGTTCCGGGGATCAAAAAAGACTCGTGGTATCGCTTTGAGTCTGCGGTGGTTGATGAGTTCAAGGGGGCGCTCAACCTGAAAGTCCACTCAGGGACTACCGTTACAGAACTCGAAGTTGATGGAGTATTGATCCCGGTAATAACACCCGTTGCCGAACTTGCAGCAGGTGTTGCCAGTGTCCGCGTGAAGATGATACAGGAGTGGGACGTCTCCCACGACCGGATGCTACAGTCAGGGCTTCTCGGGGATGAGACAGGCACCGTGAAATTTGTTACCTGGAAAGAAGAAGGAATAGAACGCCTGACACCGGGCAGTATATATACCATCTACTACGCACTGGTTGACGAATTCAACGGTCGTCACTCGCTGAATATTAATACTGCAAATATTGTCGCTGAAGAAGGAGATATAGCCGTTGCTTTCGGGACCGCCACATTCCAGGGGGCACTTGTTCATATTGCCCCGGGTTCAGGGCTGATAAAGCGGTGCACAGTCGAGGGGTGTAACCGGGTGCTCTCCCGCCAGAATTACTGCCCGGTCCATGAGATGCAGCCTAAATTTAACTACGATCTCAGGATCAAGGGCTGGCTCGATGACGGGAACCGCACTGAAGATGTGCTGATGCAACGTGAGGTTGTGGAATCACTCACGGGTATGACCCTGGATGAGTCGAGGGAACTGGCTGAGAATAACCCGCTCGGAATGGATGAGGTGTTTTTACGCATGAGAGAGAAGATCCTCGGCCGCTACCTGCGGTGCGAGGGGAGAGAGATCGACCGGAGGCTGCTCGTCAACTTCTGTGAACGAATTCATTTCGAACCGACACTACTTGCTGAATTATTGAACCGCACGGGAGGCGAGGTCTCATGAGCACCCCAGCCACCGGAGGGCTCCCAAAGCGGGAGAATATGTTCGAGCGTGAACCGGCCCGGAGAGTGTTTGCCGGGGAGCTCCGCGAGATTCGGGAACAATTCCGTGACGGGACTGATGAGAAAAGTCCTTCCTATGTGCTCCTGCCCACTGGTCAACGGTGCAACCGGGTATTCGTTGTCGGGTCAATGACTGAAAAGAAGCGACAGGGTGAACAGAACATGTTTTACCGGGCACGGATTGCTGATCCAACCGGTACCTTCTTTGTTGCTGCCGGAAGTTACCAGCCCGAGGCGATGCAACAGATGGCCCGGATAGAGCCGCCTGCATTCGTGGCAGTCGTCGGGAAACCATCGATATATGAGACCCCGGATGGCATGGTCATGGTCTCGATCAGGGCGGAGTCCATCACCATTGTCGACCGCGAAGTCAGGGACTGCTGGGTCCTCGAGACGGCAAAGGCCACGTTAGACCGGTTGGAAACCCCGGCGTCAGGCCCGGATTCAGTTCTTGCCGCCGAGAAATACCATATCGACCCGGTCACATACAGGAAAATGGTCTATCATGCGCTAACACAATTAAAATTCTAAAACGATCTTTTTTTTGCCCTGTTTATTCCCATTCTGTCCCCTCCCAAAAACAATGCAGTCCATTTCAGACCTGGACACCAATTCAATTCGGGCTCCCTGAAGGAATCGCACCATTTTCCGGCCCCTTTATCGCAAAAATAAGGAGATTACTATCACTGCACCACCATTTACTAACCCCATCCCTGCAAGTGCCCGGATTTTTGGTTGTTATTGCCACTATTTTTCTGTCAATTCAAGAAAATAGCCAATTATAGGCATTATTTTTAAACAACCCCAATATCACCTTGTTTCAGCAGGATCCGGACCCATAATGGACCTAAATTTTCTACTCGCTACCGTTACCATGCAAGTGGCAGGGCCGGAAAAGGATGCGTTAGCCAACCGGGAATTCAGACTCTGCATCCTTCTCTTTAATGAAGAATTTCTGAGACGGTTTGAACTCCTGTGGCAGAGGTAAGAAAATTTTATGACATCCGGATAATAAAAAAACGCCCCTTTAAAGTTGAAGGTGTGGGATCTCCCTGGTTAATTATCCATTATCACCCCGTTTCAGACGCAGAAATTTTATAAAGGATCTTTGCCCCTGCCCGGAATACCTCCCCGCTCCTCTCGTTCAGTGTGACCTTCTTCGGAATACCGTCAAGTTCCCGAAGGATACCCTGGTCCTCGAGGTGCCGGATGAGGGCTGCGAGGTTTTTTTGGGTCCAGCCCCTGACAGTACGGTAGCTCTTCAGCCGGTCATGACCACTCTCTGTAATTTTTTTATTGACGGCACCCGTCAGTACGCCGGCCACATACGATGCAGGGTAAGGGTTTTCGAGGTCGATAATACCCTGCACAATGAGCTGGGCAACGGGCGTTACTTCAACAGACTGGCTAATGGATCTTCGCCGGATCCGCCGGGGCGCAGGGTTTTCCTCAACGGGAAAGTCATGGGCCGGATGTTCCGACGGATTACAGACATCACAGCAACGGCCTCCCTTGCCGTGGTAGTCCTCTTCGAAGTACCGGAGCAGGGCAGCCCGCCGGCAACCAATGGTATCGCAATACCGGACCATCTGGTCAAGTTTTTCCAGTGCCTTTTTCCGGAGTTCATACGAAGACGAGTCCTTTGTAATGAGGGCCGAAAGGCGGGGACGGTCAGACTTCCGGTAATAGATGATACAGTCCGCAGGCCCCCCGTCCCTCCCGGCCCGTCCGCTCTCCTGGTAATACGATTCGATGCATTTCGGCATCCCGTAATGAATAACAAACCGGAGGTCGGGCCGGTCTATGCCCATCCCAAACGCGATCGTCGCACAGATCACCTTCGTTGTACCCTTGTTGAAGGCATTCTGGACACGTGTACGGGTCGCATCGGACAGACCCGCATGGTATGCAGCGGCCGAAAACCCATCCATCCGCAGCTTTTTTGCGAGCGTGTCGGTCTCTTTCCTCGTGTGGCAGTAAATGATACCTGTTACATTCCTTCGG
Source organism: Methanomicrobiales archaeon (assembly GCA_037134435.1). Lineage (GTDB taxonomy): Archaea > Halobacteriota > Methanomicrobia > Methanomicrobiales > Methanospirillaceae > CAIKOD01. The sequence continues at coordinate 9,017 of JBAXMF010000018.1, forward strand.
GAAGAGATATCGGATATAATATGCCGGTAAATGTCGGTGGTCACCCGTACCTCGTAAAACAGGTTAGGGCGGTTAAAACTGCCGACGTAGACCTTCGGGTGCACGAGGTGCAGCTGGTTAATAATATCCCTCCTCACTTCAGGCACGGCGGTAGCCGTCAGGGCAATGATCGGTGTGCCGGGATACTTCTCCTTCAGGACTGACAGGTTCCGATATTCGGGCCTGAACTGATGGCCCCATGTTGAGATACAATGGGCCTCGTCGATGGCAAAAAGACTGATCCGTGTCTTCTGCATCAGGGCAAAAAATGATTTCGTCGATAGCTTTTCGGGCGATACAAACAGGATCCTGATTTTCCCTGCAATAATCGCCTCTGTAATCTCTTTTACCTCACTGTGCGTCTGGGTACTGTTGAGCGATGCGGCAGCGACCCCTTTCTGCTGTAATGTGCCAACCTGCTCCTTCATCAGGGAGATCAGTGGCGAAACAACAACGGTCATACCATCGAGTAACACCGCGGGGAGCTGGTAACAGAGTGATTTCCCGGCGCCTGTGGCAAAAAGACCCAGCACATCCCGCCGGTCCAGGACGTCCCGGACAATCTCCTCCTGAAAAGGGCGGAATGCAGGGTATCCTAGGTTATGGAGCGCCTGGGAAACATCGTGCATTATATATCGTTGGGCTTGTGTGCATTTGATCTTTGTGAATCCTCCATGAATGGACCGGATCATACGGGTTATTGGACGTGCCGGGGTACTGTTTCAGTTACACGTGCCCGCAGGAGGGGCAGACCCTTAAAAGAGGTCATACATATATTCTGAAAACCTGGTTTTTCAGGTACTCGTTGCAGCAGCGCGATTTGGTAACATCCGAATTGCCGAAATTTTACCAGACATTAAGAATGAAAACAACGGAGAACTGTTTTATCGATGGCTTTTTTGTCCATGCCACCGCTCCATCACTTCAGACCCCTCGACAAATTCAAGGCCGTGCTTTTGTGCGTAGACCCTTGCATCCGCTTTTGTCAATGCATTGCCGGAATCGTCGTCCAGCATCTCGCAGATCGTGATTGCCGGGGTGATCCCTGCCATCCCGGCCATGGCTACCGAGAGCTCAGTCTGGCCTTTCCGGCGGTCGAGCAGCCCTTCAGCCGCCCGCAGGAGCGCCATGTGACCGGGCGTGCGGAAGACTTCGTGGAAGTTCACACTCCCGCCATTCATTGCCTGTTTCACCTGTTCAGCGATCGCGTTGACCGTCAGGGCACGGTCACGGTCGGTAATGCCAGTGAACGTGTTGCGGTGGTTCACCCAGAGCGAAAAGGAAGAATGGTTCTTCCGGTCGTACGGGATGTCGCCCTCCCGTTCCGCCACGGCAATTGCCCTGAGCGCATCGCTTGCAAACGGCAGCCCGAGGCGGATGGCAGCTTCCGGATGGACAGCCGTGCAGATCAGTCCGCCACCATCCTTTCTCATCTGGAAAATGTGTCGCGGGGTGACCGCATCGGACCGTATCGCAAAATCAGTTTCTCCTTCCCGGTCATCAAAATCGTAGAGCAGGATGAACTTCCCGTCCCGTAATGCTTCAAGCGCCTCATCGATCACTACTCCACCTCAACCGTTACCGTATCTGTATCTTCGACACCCAGTTTCCTGCGGAGGGCCACCGGTGCGATCACTTCAATGATATCCTCCGGGTAGTGAGTCCTTCCCGGCATGACAATGCCGCAGGGTATGGTCCCGATATGGCATGGAAGGCACTTTGCATCGCCAAATGTCCTGCCGTCAGTTGAAAAACCCTTGATCCGGATCCATTCAAGCGCATCGATCTTCTTGCGCACCGGTATGCTCGATGAGGAGAGACGGATGTTGAGCGTGCCCGGGTACGGCTCAAACCCCAGGTGAGTATTGAACTGCTCCTTGTAGGGACCGAGGCTCATATAATATTTGCCCTCCCCGATACCGCTGACAACGGTCCCGTTCAGGATATACCCCTTATTATGCTCGGAGAATATCCTGCTGTATTCCTGGTATTCCTTCCGGAGTTCTGCTTCTCCAGCCCCGGTCAGGGTAACATGCTGGCCATCAGGTACGATCGTCCGCTTGAGGAAACCGCCCGCATCGAGCCCCTTCAATCGCCGGGATGCGGTCTGCGGGCTTATCGAAAGCATCTCGCCTATGGTCTGCGATGATACGAAGACCGGTCCCTTACAGCCACCCCGCAGTGCTATTACCTTGAGACACTGGAGGTCTTCAGGTGGTACCATAACATATCAAAATTGAGATGCTTATTATTTATGGGTTGGCATGCAGCGAGAAAGGTACCGGATTAGATTCCATTGATGTATTGATACCAGGAGCAATAGCCTTTTTCACTCTGAAATTTCCAGTATCTCGACCAGCTATCTGTATCCAGAAGTACCGGCGCGGATCTTTCGGGCTTCGGGAAATCCCGTGATTTTTCACCCCGGAGAATTCGTGAAATGTCGAAGTCGCATTCGTTAATTATAATATCTTGTGAGTTTTATGTACCTGACCATGAAATCCGGACTCCGGAATCAGCTGGCCGAAAAAATGGCCGGCGAGATCACGCTCTCGGACTCTCCGGGGAAGGCCCTGAAGAAGTGGAGGATGAGTTTTGACATTCCCCAGGGGGTCCTGTCAGACCACCTGGAGGTCTCTCCTTCAGTTATCAGTGACTACGAAAGTGGGCGGAGGAAAAGCCCGGGGACTGCCGTTGTCGGAAAAATTGTCGACTCCATCCTCTCAATTGACGAGGCGAACGGCGGTAAAAACATTCAGAAATTTGCAAAGATGCTGTACAGCGACTTTGACGAGGATGTCATCTATGACATGCATGACTATGCCAACCCCGTCCCGCTCGGGTTACTTTCCGGCGCGATTAACTGCACACCGATTTGTGGTTCGATGGACCAGGCAATCTTCGGCTACACGGTCGTGAACAGCTTAAACGCAATCATGAACCTCTCGTCCAACGAGTTCAACCGCATCTATGGCTGGAGTACCGAACGTGCCCTGATCTTCACCAACGTTTCCACCGGGAAGTCCCCCATGGTCGCAATCAGGGTAACACCGTTCAAACCGCGGTGCGTGGTGCTGCAGGGGATCGAGGTGTCGAAAGTCCACCCGCTCGTGTCGTTGATGGCAGAAAAGGACCGGATCACGGTGCTCTGTACTGAAATGAGCATTGACAAAATCGTAAGCACATTGAGGGAAGAAAAATGGTAGGAATTATCACTTACGGTGTCTACATACCGCGATACCGCATTAAAGTTGAAGAGATCGCCAAAGTATGGGGTGCAAATGCCAGTGATATCACCGGCGGCCTCGGAGTTTTTGAGAAATCAGTGCCCGACCTCGACGAGGACACGGCAACCATCGCGGTGGAAGCTGCAAGGAATGCACTGTTACGGCGGAATATTGACCCGGTGAAGATCGGGGCGGTCTATGTCGGGAGCGAATCACACCCCTATGCCGTGAAACCAACAGCCTGCACGGTGGGAGAAGCAATCGGGGCAACCCCGCGGATGATGGCAGCCGACTTCGAATTCGCATGCAAGGCTGGGACTGCCGGCATCCAGACCTGCATGGGCCTTGCGAAGAGTAACATGATCGAATACGGTTTTGCGATCGGGTCTGATGTGGCACAGGGCGCTCCAAGCGATGCACTCGAGTATACCGCGGCAGCCGGTGGCGCAGCATTCCTGATCGGCCGGCAGGACCCCATCGCACGGATCAATCACACGTGCTCGTTTACCACCGATACCCCTGATTTCTGGCGGAGGGAGGGGCAGGACTACCCACGGCACGGTGGCCGTTTCACCGGTGACCCGGGTTATTTCAAACATGTCGAGGGTGCAAGCCGTCTCATGCTTGAAGAGCTGGGTAAATCGGCAAAAGATTATGATTATGCAGTATTCCACCAGCCAAATGCGAAATTTCCCCAGAAAGTCGCAAAAACACTCGGGTTCTCCATTGACCAGATCAAGCCGGGGCTTGTAGTCCCGAGACTTGGGAATACCTACAGTGGCTCATGCATGATCGGGCTTGCAGCCACCCTTGATATCGCAAAAGCGGGGGACAGGATATTCGTCTGTTCATTCGGTTCCGGGGCAGGAAGCGATGCATTCGATATCTCCGTAACCGATGTAATCGAATCAGCAGACTTCAACCGGGCTTCTGCCCCATCGGTGGAATACCTCCTGAAAAACCCGGTGTATATCCAGTATGCCCAGTATGCAAAACACAAAGGGAAAATCGTGATGCAGGAATGAGAGACGTAGCAGTTATCGGGATCGGATGTACTCCCTTTGGAGAGAAATGGGGAAGTTCATTCCGCGACCTCTTTGTCGAGGCAGGCACGCTCGCACTTGACGATGCGAACCTGTCCGGTGAGGATATCGACGCGATGTATGTCGGGAACATGAGTGCAGGTAGATTTATCGAGCAGGAGCATATTGGCGCACTGATTGCGGACTACTCGGGCCTCTCCACGCGACATATCCCGTCGACACGGGTGGAAGCTGCCTGTGCTTCAGGCGGACTTTCGTTCCGGCAGGCCGTGATCGCGGTCGCGAGTGGCATGGAAGATATCGTTGTAGCAGCGGGCGTCGAAAAGATGACCGATGTCGGGACAGGTGCAAGTGTGGACGCGCTTGCCGGTGCAGCCGACCGTGAATGGGAGGGGTTTGTCGGAGCAACGTTCCCCGGCCTCTATGCGATGATTGCGACCGACTACATGAGCCGCTACCCGCTGACAAGGGAGCAGCTGGCGCAGGTCGCGGTGAAAAATCACTATAATGGTGCAAGAAACCCGATTGCCCAGTTCCAGCAGGAGATTACCATCGAAACGGTGCTCAGGTCATCGCTTGTTGCAGACCCCCTGCGACTCTTTGACTGTTCGCCAATCACTGACGGGGCTGCCGCGGTAATCGTTGCACCCCTGGACCGTGCCCGGGAGTTTACCGACACCCCAATCCGGGTACTCGCGAGTGAGCAGGCGAGCGACACCATCACCCTGCACGACAGGAGAGATATTTCAACGCTCGATGCGACGGTGGCCGCGGGACAGCGGGCTTTTAAAACCGCCAGGATTACCCCGAAAGAGATCGACCTCGTTGAAGTGCATGACTGCTTTACCATCGCCGAGATCTGTGCAATCGAGGACCTCGGGTTCTGCAAAAAAGGAGACGCGGGAATGTTGACCATGGAAGGCGTGACCGCATTGAACGGGGACCTGCCGGTTAATACCAGCGGGGGCCTCAAGGCCTGCGGACACCCGGTCGGGGCGACGGGTATCAAGCAGGTCTACGAAATTGTGACCCAGCTCCGCGGCGAAGCAAAAGGCCGCCAGATCGATGGAGCGAAGATTGGAATGACCCACAACGTGGGTGGCACCGGCGCAACGGTTGCCGTGCATATCTTCGGGGTGTGAACGCCCTATGTCTGTAGCAAGGTTCTGGAGAAAGATCCCACAGCGGTATAACCTGATCGGGACAGTCTGTAAGACATGCGGGAGACATTTCTTCCCGCCACGTTCATTCTGTCCTGACTGCCGCCGCAGCGGTGAAATTGTTGAGTACAAGTTCAAAGGTACAGGGACTGTGGTAACACACACGATCATCAGGACGGCGAGTGACCAGTTTGAAGACCTCACACCCTATGCCCTCGCGATCGTACAGCTCGATGAAGGGCCACGGATTACCGCCCAGATCGTATGCACCCCTGAAGACGTAAAAATCGGAATGCGCGTGAAGGGAACGTTCCGCCGGATCGCTGCGGACGGTGCGAGCGGGGTTATTTATTACGGTACGAAATATGTGCCGGATGAATAAGAATTATCCACCCTCAACTATTTTCTCACCGTAATATCATACACAGTATGCCATTTCCCCGGTGAATACGACCTCACCGTGTGTTCCCTGACAACAGATGGCTGAAAGGTTTCGATTTTTCCAAGATATTCTCCAACGGATGAGACGAGCGCGTAACAATGAATTGTTCCACCCG
>JBAXMF010000019.1:0-14724 GCA_037134435.1 Methanomicrobiales archaeon
ATATTTCTCATTATCGTGGCAATGGGATATCCAAAAAATACAGGCCTGTCCACTGGATTTTTCCGGAACAGAACAAAAAATAATAAAGGGGGGTACCTCAATAGTAAGAAGGCACATTGTTTCGCATCGATGGTCTAGAGGTATGACTTAGGCCTTCCAAGCCTATAGCCCGGGTTCGATTCCCGGTCGATGCATCAGAGAGGGCTCGTGGTCTAGCTGGTTATGACGTCGCCTTCACACGGCGAAGATCTCGTGTTCGAATCACGACGAGCCCATCCTGTTTTTAGAATATTCGAAAAGTACCCAATATTACCTGGAGTGTACCTATCCAAATGGCTAATATTCATAAGGACCAAAACAACTTATTATCTATGAGTACCCGGCGTTTATCACGAGTGGCAATGCTGGTACTGGTTGTAGTGGTATTCCTTCAGCCGGCCATAGCTGATACCTCATTTGAGGTGGCAATATCAATGGCACAGAAAGGTGACATCTCCTATAGCGAGGGCCTGTATGCGGAAGCTCTTGCGGCCTACAACGATTCCGTTGTGCAGGATCCCTACAACAGCGTTGTATGGAATAAATTAGGGATGACGCAGAGCCAGCTTGGTCAGTACACTGGAGCCGTGGAATCTTTTGATCACGCTCTCAAGCTAGACCCGTATTTTGGAAAGGCATGGGTGAATCAGGGTGACGCGCTGACTCACCAGGGTAAATTAGAGGAGGGGATTGGTGCGTATGACCGTGCCAATGCAATTAATCCAAACGACCTCCGAGCCCTTGTTAATAAGGGGATGAATTTACAGGATCTGGGAAAACAGGATGAGGCCCTGAGAGTTTTTAACGAAGTGATCAGGATATCAGACAAAGAAATCCGTTCACACCCCAATGATGCCAAATTCGATGCCGGACTCTGGACCTACAGGGCTTTGGCATTCACGAAACTGGGAAGGTACCGGGAAGCTCTCGAGTCTTATGATCTGGCGCTGTCGGTAGACCCAAAGCATATCGAAGCGCTGAAAAATAAACAGGCACTTTTATATGCCCTTGATTCGGTTGGAAATGTATCATTACCACAAACCTTACCTACTACGGGTGTTGCAGGTATCAGACCTACCAAAAAACCGGCACCCGCGATGTCCTATATTCCAGTCCTTGGTGTTGTCGTCCTGGTGCTCTGGTCCGTATATGGAAAACGCAGGTATCCTTGAAAAGCTGTCTCGTCACCAGCACTGTTTTTTTAGATCATAGGTAACATGTGCGGGGAATCTTTTGTTTTACCATATCATCCTTACGGACGATTGTAATCTCTGCTGCAGTTACTGCAGGGGTAAATCGTTTGATGTATATGGAGATTCGGCCGCAGATGGGATCGTGATAGATCCGTATCTCCCGACCGAATTTAGCATTAGTCTCCCAGTACTCTATCATTTTTTATCGCAGGATCATGAAGCGGTACTCACATTTTATGGGGGTGAACCCCTGATGAGGCCTGACCTGGTTCACGAGATCCTGAAAAATGCCCCGGTACGCCGGTACATGCTCCAGACCAACGGGACGCTTCTCCACAACATGGAACCCGAGGATCTCAGAATGTTCGAGACGATACTGGTCTCAATTGACGGGCCTGAATCGCTGACTGATACAAACCGGGGTACCGGGACGTACCGGGCTGTAAGTGATAACCTTCACCATATCCGGGAAATAGGTTATTCTGGAGAAATAATTGCCCGGATGACGGTAACCGAAAGGACTGATATCTACGATGCGGTTACGTTCCTTTCAGATAATGATGACTTTTGTTTCTCGTCAATACACTGGCAAATCGATGCAAATTTCGCGAATGATTTTCATTCGCGACACTTTGAGGAGTGGGTGGACCGCAGTTACAACCCTGGTATCACAAGGCTTTTCCGGCTCTGGCTTGATTGTATGAAGGCGGATCGGAAGGTGCTGCGTTGGTACCCTTTCCTTGACCCGACTGAGGACCTTCTTAACTGCCGTCGATCCCGGCTGAGGTGCGGCGCGGGTTATGCCAATTACAGCATAATGACTGATGGGAGTATTGCGGCCTGCCCGGTAATGGTTGGAATGAAAGATTATTATCTCGGGCATATTGATCATTCTGATCCCGGGCACCTGCCCGAACTTCATGTGCAGGGGGGATGTACTGAATGTGAGATCCTGGATTTTTGTGGAGGCAGATGTCTCTACTCCACAATCACCAGGCCCTGGACGGAAGAACAGAACCGTGTCTTGTGCAGGACGATAACACATCTCCGTAAATGCCTCATGGGAGGCCTCCCTGAAGTATCCGGACTAATCCGGGATGGTGTTATCAGTCCGGATTCATTTCTTCATACCAAATTCAACGGGTGCGAGATTATACCGTAACTGCTGATGTCCCCGATACCTGATGACCTGTGTGCCCTACTAACCCTGGTACCGCGGGTTCGTCAGCACCACGAACTTTCTGGGTTTTATCCGGGCATCATCCTGTTGCAGGTCTAGTGTAAATATTGTGTCCCCAGGCAGATGCGGCTAAAATCCGGCATGGTTGACCGTGGTATTTTATCTTCAAGACGTCGATGTGCAGGCATATCCAAAATCAGGGTATATTTGCCCCCGTCTGACAGTAGCGATTGAAATTGCCGGATTTTGTCATCCACTTCTTTCAAGGACATTTTGGAAAATGAGAAAAATGCCAAAAAACATCCGGTCTGGCATCAGTGAGCACGGCTTTGGATTTCTCATCCCGGGCATCCATCAGAAAAACGCCCCGTAATTTCAGGCCGGAACACAGATTTAATCTGGGCCAACCTGAAGAAGAATCCAACCATTTTCCGGCCTCGTTATCCCAAAAATAAGCAGGGTACCAACATTGCACCACCATTTACTAATCCCTTTCCTGCAAATGCCTTGATTTTGAGTCCTTAATGCCGCCATTTTTGTCAGTTTTAGGAAATAGACCATTATCTGCCATATCTATAAACAACCCTGGGATCTTCTTATTTCAAAAGGATCCGGGCTCACAATGGGCCTGGATTAACTACGTTCTACCGTTACCTGGCGAGTGGCATTACCGGAAAATGGTGAGTTTACCCTGCCGGAATTCCGACCTGTCCCTTTCTCTAATGGGGTAAAACTTGGCATAAAAACTCCCCGTTATTTTTAAGGATGGTCTGTATAGGTAGTTTGAATGGTTTTTAAGGCGTCTATACCTGCGATATCCACAGGAGAAAATTTCCAGGCATCACTATCAAAATATGCCCTTTTTAATTAAGGGTGCAGGGCCTCCAATTGGATCGAGAGAGCTATATTTTTGTCCAATTTCTGATTTTCCAGTCAGAATTGAGATGTCCCCCCCCAATGAGATTGCAGCAATTCCTGCCCTCGTGATCTTCCTTTTCGGAATATAATTCACTCTATGTTGGAGGATGCAATATTCGAGTTTGCTTAGATCCGAAAACCCCCCCCGAATCAGTAAAAATGTCCATTTTAATTCATAAATCGAAGGGACATTGGTGGGGATTAATCGTGCCGGAGTGATCTGGTGTGTCTGCCAAATTCATCTCTTTGTGGGGTACCTTTCACTTTCACTCCGCGCACGGCACCCCTTTATAAGATGAATAACCTGATGTTTGATTGCAGAGGCGGGCTGTTACCTGCCACAAAACAGCTGATGTTTATATCCACCTCTGCTAATCCCTCAAAACCTTGATCGGAGAAATCCTGGTTACCTTATTTTTGGGTTTCTCCAAAACCCCCCCCCCTAAACAATCTCCCTGTAGATAATTATCGTTGTATTGACTGGATAGCAGTCTCCGGAATATTAACGTGCCATAACAGGGATTGCGAATCTGAAAAAAACATCAGCAAAAATCCACTTGGCTTGTATGTTATTGTGCTGCCCTGGAAAAACCTCAGCGTCCTTGGAGAACATGGCTGGAAGCGCACTACCTGAACTCATATATCCCACGGGCATGATTGTTGTACAGATGCAGAAGAATACTCTCTTCCTGGTTATCGGGGTACTTATTATTGCTCTGGTCGCGGTACTGTTACTGTTTTTTCAGGGAGGTCCGTCCCTGGGGAATTCCGCGAAGATAAAAGCGGGCGCCGCAATATCCCCTGATGATGGTGGCAATGGAAGTGACTGGAAAGCAGTCCCTCTTCGTGATGTTTCCACATCCCGAATATTCAGGGTCCGGGACCTGGCAGGGAAACCTGTATTGCTGTTCAGTTATACCACATGGTGTTCGATCTGCACCGCCCAGCAGAACGAGATCAAACGTCTGCAGGCCATTTCTCCCGGTTCATTTACTGCTGTTGGGATCGATATAGACCCGTATGAAAATGAAGACGTGGTACGAAAACATCAGTCTGATAACCAGTTTTATGGGCTTTATGCAGTTGCACCCCCGGAAATGACAAATGAACTGACCCATGAATTCGGTGTGGATATTATTTCCCCTGCGAGTGCACCGATGGTCCTTATCTGCAGCAATGGAACCGTCACACGACTTGATCGTGGAGTGAAATCAGCGGAGGTACTTGGGCAGGCAATACAGATGCGGTGCTAGATTTGGACCCGGTATCTGCAGCAGGAATTTCGTTTCTTGCCGGGTTGCTTGCGCCGCTTGGCGCTGTATGTGTCCTCCCCCTCTATCCGGGATATCTTGCATGGCTGGCTAACCAGGTCGGCGAGGGGGATGACAGGACATTGCTCTTTCGGTTCTCACTTGTTGTTACTGCCGGGATCATTTTTGCATTTTTCGTTATTGGATTCATTGTTACCTGGTTGTTAAGGTCTTCAGTAAGCGCGGCTATTGGTATTATCTCCATGGTTGCATTTGTAATCCTTGCAGTAGCGAGTATCTGTCTTATTGCGGGTATTGATCTTTCACTGATTATTCCCTCGCCTAAAATGTTGCATCCCGTGGGGCCATACAAGAATGCGTTATTGTTTGGCCTGTTTTTTGGCCTGATCATGTTACCCTGTAACCCAGCCCCCATAATCCTTCTCTTTGCCTTAAGCGTGAATGCGACAGATTTTTTGGAAAATATCCTGATTCTTATTGCTTTCTGTATCGGTATTGCCATTCCGGTACTGCTGATATCCCTCATCCCTGCTGCAACAAACTACCGGCTGGTGCGTGTTCTTACGTCCCACCGGAGGTTGATTAGTATTGTATGCGGACTTTTCATGCTGGTCCTCGCGCTCTATTACCTTGTCTGGGTATTTCATCTTCCTGAATTGCTGGTTACGTCGATGACAAATTTTACCGGTAAATTTTGAATATACTAATATATTTTCAAGTCTTTTTTCATACGAGATGTATGGCGCTTCGGTCGATTAACTTTCCCGGAATTGGTACAAAATATGAGCTCGTGACAGAAAAGGATGACACAATCGCCATTTTTTTCCTTAAAAATGGCAATATCCAGATGTACACCCTTCCCCATGATGGACAGACTCCCTGCGTGGCTGAGCTCACCACCGCTGAGGCGAGAAGGCTTGGTACCATTATGACCGGGGCTATCATGGAAGCTGACAAGGAGAGCGTGGAGATCGCTTTTTCCGCCCTCTCTGACCTCCGGATTAGTATCCACACGTATGTTATCGGCAGATCAATGGCCGGCAGGTGCATAGAAGACCACCAGATCCGTGCGAAAACCGGCGTGACAATTATCGCCGTTTCAAGGGGTGATACAAACATTGTCAATCCACCCCCAAGTTTCATGTTCCAGGAAGGCGATGCGGTCGTTGCCATTGGAGAGACCGATCAGCTGAAAACATTCGAACGTGAGTTCATGGTGGGTTAATGGAAGGACTAATAATCGCACTCTTTGTCTGCCTGGTACTCCTCATCATTACGAAATATCTTTCCTGGCCGGTAATCCCCTTCTATATTATTGCAGGGATTGCGCTTGGGGCCTCAGGGCTGAACCTTGTCCAGGTCAGTGAGTCCTCAACATTCTTCTCCGAGCTCGGCCTGATCTTCCTCCTTTTTTTCATGGGGCTCGAGATCAAACCAGACCGGATCCTCTCCAACCAGAAGACCTTCTTCTCGAGCGGCCTGATCGATCTCAATATCAATATGCTAATCGGGTTCCTGGCTGCCTACATTATCGGGTTTACGCTTACCGAATCACTCGTCATTGCTGCGGCTTTCTTCATCAGCAGCACGGCAATGACCGTTGCATCCCTTGTGGAGAATAAGAAACTGATGATGAGGGAAGCAGAAACTATCGTCTGGATGATGGTATTCGAGGATATTGTACTGATTATCTTCCTCACGCTTCTTTCAACGTCAATAAATAATCCTCTTGGGTTTATAGGGAAGATAGCGATAATTCTGCTGGCTTTCTATATCATATCGCATTTTGGAAAGAAATTAATCCAAAAGGCGATCAACCGTGACGACGAACTCCCGGTATTCCTTACCTTTGCCGCAGTGGTCATCATTGCATTCGGGTCAAAGGCAATCGGTGTACCTGAAACACTGATGGTAATTGCATTCGGAACAGCGCTCGCTTCAACGGATCCTGCTGCGTTTGAAGCACAGGCCCGGCCGTTTAAGGATGTATTCCTGATAATATTTTTCGTGTTCTTTGGGATCAGCGTGGATTTATCAGGTGGGGTACCGGTTATGCTAATTGTTGCCCTCAGCATCCTTGCGATCATATCCAAACTCGTTTCCGGCCTGTTGATCGGAAAAGTCGTACACGGGAGTAAGAGGTCTGGTATCGAAATCTGGGTAAATACAATTGGAAGAGGTGAGTTCTCCATTGCACTAGCTGCATTGTATGGTTCTCCGGTGGTATCGTCGGCGATTGCAGCGATGGTAATTATCACCTCAATTGTGGGCTCTTTTTCTGCAAAATACAGTGGCCCCCTGCAGGACCTGTTTACAAGAGGTAGAAAAGGCGACCCTGATCAGGTACCTGCTGGAAGCAGTGAAACAATTTCCTGAACCGACCGATCGCATACCGGGGCCATACATGCATGGGAAATTTTGATATGTCCCCGTGTATCAAAATCCTGGGAAAAAAGGGGGTGCGTCATGAGGGTGAGGGAAAAAGATCAGGAATCCAGGTGGGTCATCTCAGATCTCACAGTGAGAAAGACAGGTCCCCGGACGTCGATCTTTTTCTTGTTGTCGGTAATGGCCCGCATTGCATACCCGGCGACTTTGATGTTGATATCACTTGGGAGCTTCGCCATCTTCACCTGGACTGTTTCAGGTTTCCCGCACCGGGCAGCATCTTCTATCCGTGCGGCAGCAAGAGATGATGCCGCGTCGAGGTAACTAATTCCTGTCGGTGCGCCTTCAATTCTTACCTGCTGCCATTTTTCATTATCCGGGATCCCGAGGATCGACCCCTGGAACACGAAAATTTCATTGAAGCAGGCAGGACCGCACAATTTAGAATTGGATTCTGGTTCTTCGACAAAAACCGTCATCTTGTGACCTGATAGTTCCCCCTCCCATGCTTTAAATGAACAGGGCCCCGGTTCGGCCGCATGTAATGTGGCGGTATTCCGGACTGCCGCCGCGATCACCTGCCCGGTAGGGGACACTGGTTGTTCACGGTACCGTATTGCACGGGCTACCTGCCGGTCGGTAAGGGCCTCCGGGAAGAACTGGGGGTGGGTGAGCTGCCTCACGTCATTGGAATGATAGTGGATCATCGCGAGCCGTTCCACCCCGAGACCCAGGTTCATTACCGGGACTTCAATTCCATATTCTGCAAGTGCTGACGGGGAGTACATGCCGAATGTTGCCACTTCGACCCAGTCATGGACCGGGTGCCTCGCATACACTTCTGTCTGAGTGTCCGGCATGTAGTACTTTGACCTCTTTTCATCAGGCCGGAACTGAAAATCTGTATAACCGAAGGCAGACAGGAGTGCTTCACTGACTGCCTTTCCCTCTTCATTGGTCACATCCTCCCCTGCAACGATACAGGAGGCAGAATGGTAACTCATCAGCCGGGTTGGTCCCTCTTCCTGTTCCCTCCGAAAACAGCGGTCAACGGAAAACTGCCTGATTGGCAAGGGTTTCTTGTCCCATATTGCCCCCAGTGTCATGAACCACCCGCTGGTCATGTGGCTCCTGAGTGTGCTCCGGGAAGATTCAGGTGAGAGGGCCCGGAACTCTGGAAATACGGCATCAAGGATATGGACGACCAGCGCATCGTCAACCCCTAGTACCTTTGATAATTCGAAGGTCAGCTCGTCCCCGTCTATTTCAGACTTCTTGTATGCGTGAAGGGTTTCCCGTAACCGTTCTTCGGTCTCCTTTGTCATCGGCTGGTGCGGCTCAGGATGCCCAGCCGGTCCGTGGGTGGTCGGACCCGTGTGGGCAAGCGGTCCTGCGTGGCTCTTTAAGAGATCATTGATCTCATCGAGCTGTTTTTTAGCAATCCCCACGTTAGGCCGCGGGAGCCCGCCGAGGTAAAAAACCCGATCCAGTACTGCCGACGCTTCGGGGCCGAACTGCCGGTATACGTCCTGCTCCTCAATGATGATCGGGTTTGCAGCCTCGTCAAAACCAATCGAGAGGTAGGTCTCCCTGAGCCGGTTGATCGTCTCAAAAATCGGGTGTTCCTTTGCCCTCTTATATTCAAGTCTCGGGTACGTTGAATTCGGGAGCGGGGGCGTCAGGACTGACGGGCCCTCGTGCCATGCATTCTCAAAATTTTCTTTTGATCTTTTTTTAACGGAATCCGCATCAAATCTCATGACTCACGCTCCATACATACAACCCGTGAGAGGGAATTTTCATCAGCTATAAAATATCCTGAATGCTCTGCAACCTGCTCCGCAAACTGTCGCACGTGTGCATGTTCAGGCATGTTGCTTCGCTGCAACCGTTTTCGACTGTAACCAAGATACATGTATCCCTTTACCTCGATGTAATCTGCTCCCGAGTCAGCAACCAGGCGTGCGTACCCCCCGGGGTCAATGTCGTTTATGCCCTGTACAAGGGTAATACGGATTGCTGATCGCCGGTTGTCGAGGGCCGCCAGGCTCTCCTTCACGCTCTCCCAACTGTCTTCCACAGGCCGGCAGACGCGCTCATAGGTGGCCTGGTCGGGGGCTACCAGAGAGACATACATCTGGAATGGCCGGCACTGCCTTAAAATGTCCGGGCGGGTCCCGTTACTGACAAGAAACGTTGTGCAGCCTTCAGCGTTGAAAAGGTTGATTAATTCCGGTAGCCTGGAATAAAGTGTGGGCTCCCCGGAAAGTGAAATTGCAACGTTTTTCGGTGTAAGTGCTTCCGAAAACCGTTGCTCAGTGACATACGGGGAGACTTTGTACCCGGAAAGTGCCCTCTTCTGGAGCCGCCTGAAGTTCCCGATGATCTCTTCCGGCGGGCACTCGGATTCCCCCGGCATTTCATGTTCGAATGACCGCCAGCAGAAGAGGCACCGGTGGTTGCACTGCAGGGTAGGGGTCATCTGCACACAGCGATGGCTGTCTATCCCGTAAAACTGGTGCTTGTAGCACATCTCCCCTCCCTTCAGTGCACGCTTGCACCAGAGGCAGGGCTTCACGGCGGCAGTCGACGTTTCGGAAAAAAACTGGTAGCCCTGCTTCTTCAGGGCGTCACATGGTGCTGATTGCATCGATACCAAGAGATTCCAAGGATTCTTTGAGTGTATTTTTCGCTGCCGTTACAAGAGTCAAGCGGCTTTGCCGCGTGATGCCCTCGCTTTTCAGGACGGGTTCATAGTGGTAGAACGCATTGAACTGGTCAGCAAGCTCTCGGGCGTAGGTGGCAAGGAGGTGGGGTTTCAGGTCCTGTACCACCTCTTCGATTATCGCCGGGAACTTTGCGATGTGTTTTGCAAGTGCAATACCATGCGGGTCTTTCAAATCGTAAGCCTCTGAAAATTCCCCTGCCTTCTCAAGGATACTGCATGCCCGTGCATGTGCATACTGGATATAGGGGCCGCTCTGCCGCTCGAAGTCCAGGGCCTCTTTCCAGTTGAATACGGTACTCTTTTCAGGAGAAATCTTTACAATATCATACCGTATTGCTGCAATTGCGACCGAAACGGCAATATTTTTGCGTGTATCTTCGTTTAGTTCGGGCCTCCTGACGGTGACCTCCTCAAATGCGCGTTTTGTCACCTCGTCCATCAGTTCGTCGGCCGAAACGAATTTTCCCGCCCGGGTGCTCATTGCACCTTCAGGGAGTGAAACGAATTCAAAATGGATAATATCCGGGGCTTTCTCTCCTACCAGGCGCATGGTCGCCTGGAGCTGCCCCCCGATCAACTTATGGTCCGCCCCAAGCACATCAATGACCCGGTCAAAATTTTTACCCTTCCACATGTGGTAGGCAAGGTCCCGGGTCGCATACACGGTGGTCCCATCTGTCCGCCTGAGCACGTATTCCTTTTCAAACCCGGCGGCGTTCAGGTCAAGCCAGACTTTCCCGTCCTCGTGGTATTCCGGGAGCCGGTGGAGCCTGGAAAGGAACCTTTCCGTGTCACCGTTTCTTACGAAATCGCTCTCCCAGACAAACCGGTCGTGATGGACCTTCAGGCGCCCCATGGTTACGTGGAAACCCTCGAGGCACCGTGTTACGGCAGACCTAAATTTCCTGACGGTTGCCTTCTCGGAGCGTTCCACCTGTTGCATCAGGGTATCCACTTCAGCCACAAGCCCGGGGTCGGACTCAAGTCCCCTGTTCGCAGCGATGTAGATCCTCGCTACGTAGTGATCAGATTTTTCTCCGTCCATTGCGCCGGTATCGAGGTGATCGAACCCCCACACCACGATCGCGATCTGCCGCCCCATATCATTGACATAATACTGGACTTCAAGCCTGTACCCTGCCTTCCGGAAACAGCGTGCAAGGGTATCTCCCAATATGGAATTCCTGATATGCCCGACATGGAGCGGGCCATTCGGGTTTGCACTCGTATGCTCAAGGACAACGCGTTCCCGTCTTGGTGGCTGGCTACCGTACCCGGGTTTCACCGCTTCTTCAAGGGTCCTGCTTACATAGGACGGTCCGAACAGGAAATTGATATAGGGCCCTTTGACCGTGATCTGGATCTGTTCAAACGCAGGGTCACCGCGCAGCTCCCGTGCCAGCTCTTCTGCGATTATTACGGGGCTCATCTTCCTCTCCTTTGCGAGGGTGAACGCCACGGTGGAGGCCAGGTCCGCGTGCTCCCCACCATCGGTCAGCTGAACATCCTGAAGACCGGTCCGTGACTTCAGCGCGTTTTCAATCGTTGTATACATCAAAAGAAACATTAATACCCTGTCCTGTATCGCAATATGGCTGCAATACCGCCAAAAGCTGTAAAAAGAATTGAACCCTCCTCAAAATCATCTGAGATTATTTCCACCTTTGCATTGCTCTGGTCGGCAATTTTCGTCAGTTCCTCGATAATATCTACCTCTTCATCAAGGACCATCGGAGCTGTGCATTTCGGGCAGTTACCAAATTCCAGGTCTTTAACGGTTTTACCTGCCTGGAGTACTACGGTATAGTTTTTGGTATGGCCACAACTTGGGCACCTGATTGTTAACCTGGATTTTCGAAGGCTGGCTGACAGCAGGAGTATCTCAACGGCGCCGAGTTCGAGATTTTTCCTGATATTCTCCTCGCCGTACGAGGCAACACCGTTATCCTTGACCAACTCTTTCAGGAATCGCTGCATCACCGCTTTTTCCTTCACCACGGTCATTCCCTTGAGCGCGTCCTCTGCGGCATCGACCAGTTCATCGAGACCGCTTTCGTTGGTATATGCCACATCAAAAATACCGATGATCCGTTTCTGGATCTCGTGGTGGAGGAAATCTCCTGCTTCAAATTCTTCTTTTGTCGGGCTTGGTCCCCCGATCAGGACACCCTTGAACCTCTCAAAGAAGTCTTTTTCTGCGAGGAAAATTGCACTTGAGCGTTCACCGATTTTTGTATAAAATTCGTTAATTGCGATCTCTCGGAGTCGTCCAAACCTGGCGGCGGACTGTCCACCTTTCCGTTGTTTTCCCGGGACCGTGGATGTGACGCCCCCGATGGGCTCAATATGGTTGCCGCGGAGAAAACCCCAGTATGCCTCCCGGCGATCGAGGACCAGGAGGCCATACACGCTCTTCTCCTCAAGCATCTGTCGGAGCGGCTCGAGCTCGAACTGGGAGCTGCACCGGTACATATAAAGGTGAAGTGGCTCCGGGGGTTCGATGATGGTACACTCCAGGTCGCTACGGTCACCGCCAAGCAGGATAGTACCGCAGAGGACTGCAAGACCGTTTGCCGGTGGTCTTTTATAGTATTTCAGGCGGGAAAGGATGGAAGAGATGGCGCTTTGGACATTCAGTTTCGTCTGTTTGCTCTTTATGTTTGCACACTGGCCGAATTCGTCCTTGAGCTGGTTGGTCACATCGTAGATCTGTTTGTCAGGGGGGATGTAGATTGTAATAAGTTCTGTTCCGCTTCCCTGCTTCGCTTCGAGCTTTTCAAGCGTCTTTTTAAATTCGTAGCGGCGTCGCGCCTCGTCCATCTCTTCAACTTCAGCCATACAGGAACTCCCGGTACCGGGTCAGTATCTATTTCACGCCTTCAGCCATAAATTTGAGTATACTCAGCTATCAGTACCTGGTCAACCTCACCATTAACACCGTGAGTTCCGTTGAATGAGAAAAACTTCTTTGGTTCCTTTGCCAGGTCATACAGTTTCCTCCCGTCGCCAAACGGGATAATCGGATCACCCGGCGCATGGAACAGGATGACGGGTCTCGGGGAAATTGCACTGATGTAGACGTCCGGGTCGATAGAGAGGAGGAATTTTTTTGCACTCTCTAAATACGTTGGATTGTCTCCTGCCCTTCCAAATCCCGATGTCGATATTCCCACGAACCCTGCGAAACCAGGGTCAATTGCAGTAGCTACTGCTGCATACCTGCCTCCGTTACTTTCGCCTGAAGCATAGACCGGGACATCGTACCGAGATGAAAGGTACTGCTGCGCATTGATCATATCACATACCGTATCGTAGTATTCAGGGAACCCCTCTTTCTGGTAAAGGTTGAAGTCCCTCTCGAAATCGAGTGGGTAGCCTGGAGTTTCACCCCCGTTTCCCCTGATATCAAGGACAAGGTAGGCATAACCGTTTTGTGCGTAGGAAACTGCCCTCCCTTCATGCCCCTCTTTCTTGTTCCCCGCCCCGGGTGCATGTACAAACGCGGACTTCGGACTCGCCGGTGCCGCAAGTAAGCCGAATACGTCTCCATGGGGCGTATGGAAAACCAGCCGGCTTATTGTTACATTGGCACCTGTTGAAAGGACTGTCTCGGTTACCTGGACCGGCGGGCATTGGACTGATAATACTCCTGCTGAGTCCACTGAATAGGACCGTTCTGTTGGTGGTGTCCCCGTGCAGCCCGCCAGCAGGACACATACAAGGACTACAAACCCAACCTGGGCAATTCCACCATATCTTTGTATATCCGGTCGCATGTTACCCCCTCAGGCAGCGGTACACAATACTGATAGTCTTTGCATCTGAAATCCTGCCGTCGAGACACATCTGATCCAGTTCCCGACCTGTTACTGTCACCAGTTCGATCAACTCGTCCTCGTCTTTTTCAAAGGCATCAGACGGGGAGAGGTCCCGGGCTTCAAAGAGGTGGAGTTTTTCATCTGAAAAACCTGGTGTAGTATAGATCCACCCTTTTTCAACCAGTTCTCCCGCCTGGTAGCCCGTCTCTTCGATGAGTTCCCGTTTTGCGGTCTCTACCGGGGATTCACCCGGCTCAAGTTTGCCTGCGGGTGCCTCAAGGATGTAACTTCCAACCGCAAACCGGTATTGCCGGATCAGGTGCCAGCATGAGTCCCCGCATTTTGGGAGGACGACCACGGCATCCCCGGGGTGGGCGATGACACCCTCTTTTGTCCGTCCATCCGGGAGCATATACTCTATACGTTCAATAAAAAGGCGTTTATTACGGAACAGATCCATTGGTCACTCCTGAGCATAGGGGATTGGATCCTGGATCCCGGCAGCCCCGAAGGCTTCCTTTCTGAAATGGCAGGAACCGCATACCCCGCATGCCATGTCTTCCCGCTGGTAACAGGACCATGTATGCTGGTAAGGAACGCCGAGAGTGAGGCCCCGGTCCAGTATCTCCCTTTTTGTCATCGATATAAACGGGGTTAGCAGCCGGATATGGGTGTCATCCCGGGTACCGGTATCGACCACGTTCTGAAACGCCTCGATAAACTGTGGACGGCAGTCCGGGTAGCCGCTATAATCCAGGGACTGCACGCCGATAAAGATCGCCTCGGCCTTCCGTGACTCGGCAAAGCTTGTGGCAATGGAAAGGAGGTTTGCATTCCGGAAAGGGACGTAGGTATTTGGGATGCCAGCGCGGGACTCGTCGTATGTTTCAACCTCTATTGACCTGTCGGTAAGGCTCGAATCCCCGAACTGGGAAAGGTAACCGAGATTGACCTCGATAAACTCCTTTGCGCCCAGAAGTTTCGCAATAGCCTTCGCTGACTGGAGTTCACGACGCTCGGTCCTCTGGCCATAATTCACATGCAGCGCGTAGATCTGATAACCCTGGTCTTTTGCGACATATGCGAGCGTGCTGGAGTCCATTCCGCCCGATAAAAGGCATATTGCTTTCATCAACGGACACCGATTATTTTATGGAGCTGTACCTGGAATCTGACCGGCAGGTTGTTG
>JBAXMF010000020.1:0-14650 GCA_037134435.1 Methanomicrobiales archaeon
AGAACGAGACTCTATATCCTGAGTATTCTTCTCCTGGTGGTCTCGTTTGGCCTGACCGTCACCGCCTTTTTATTCCACTGGCCGTTTTTCTTCTGTTTCCTGTTCATCCCGCTCGTGCCGTTCCTCCAGCGGAGGGCGGTGTTGAAATGCCCGGCCTGTGGCTGGACAACCAGCGGGAACGAACACTTCTGCCCTTATGACGGATCACGGCTGGAAGGACCCGGGGGTGAACATCGTCAGGGAGACGATTGAGACCGGGAGCAGGAACCCGAAGAACTCCGTTGCAGGGGGTGGGGGAAATCCACGGGAGGCGTAGTTCCTGACCGTTCCCCTGTCAATGACAATGCCAAGCGCATTAATTACGGTTGCAGCACGTGAACAGCTCATCTCCTGCGACAGGGTCAGGCAGAGGTCTACAACAGGGGCGCCGGTACGTGTATCGGGGTAAAACGGTGCGTTCGCCGGGCTCACGAGGCAACAGGTCCTGCACCTGAACCTGCTGACAAAAATAAAGATGTCCCGGTGCCCGGCAGGTTCATGCAGGGTGGTAAAAAAACGTTTTTTCGTATCGTAACCCGCGAGGTCACCCCCGCAGGAAGGGCATGCATCTAGCGAGGTATAGAATTGCCCGTCAAGGTTTGCAATGCCGGCCTGGATTACGGTCGGGAGCATCGGGTGGATAAATATTTTCTGCTTCATATGGCGCACACATTATAAATCCCTGGATATGGCTCCAGATCATAGATCTGCGGGACATTTGCAGAGTTCCGTATCCATATTATCATCATCATGTACTCATATGTGCATATACCCACCACTATTAATCAAATTATCGGGTGTAAATGATTATCATTAAATATCGTTAACCACGAATTTTGTAGTTAGAGGTTTCAAAAATGGACGTTTCGTATGTTCAGACAACCTGTCCCTATTGCGGGACGGGATGCTCATTCAACCTCGTGGTGAAAGACAAAAAGGTAGTCGGTGTAGCGCCCTATAACCGATCACCCGTCAACGAAGGTAAGCTCTGCCCGAAAGGCAACTACGCCCACGAGTTTATTCACAGCCCGGACCGACTAACAACCCCCCTCATCAAGAAAAATGGCAAATTTGAACCTGCCACCTGGGATGAGGCCTATGACCTGATCGCAAAGAAGCTCAAGTCCTACAAGCCGGACGAGATGGCATGCCTTGCATCTGCCCGTGTCTCTAATGAAGAGAACTACGCGATGATGAAGTTCGCCCGCGGTGTCCTGAAGACCCGGCACATCGACCACTGTGCAAGGCTCTGCCATGCTTCAACGGTCGCCGGTCTTGCCGCATCGTTCGGCTCCGGTGCAATGACCAACTCTATTGGTGACATTGCCGTGTCAAAGTGTGTGTTCGTTCTTGGTAGCAACACCTTTGAGCAGCACCCGCTCATCGGACGCAGGATAATGCAGGCGAAGGCAGCCGGGGCAAAGCTCATTGTTGCCGACCCCAGGTTCACTCCAACCGCAAAGCAGGCAGACCTTTATATGCCGTTTGTCTCAGGGACGGATGTTGCAATCTTAAACGGTCTCATGCAGGAGATCATCCGGAACGGATGGGAAGACAAGGAGTTCATCCAGAATCGGACCAAGGACTACGAGAAGCTGAAAGAAGTCGTAATGAAGGACACCTACAGCCTCGAGAATGTCTCAAAGGCCTCAAGGATCCCGGTTACCCAGCTCAAGACTGCCGCAGAATGGTTTGCAAAGGCAGATTCGGCATGTATCCTGTACTCCATGGGTATCACCCAGCACACCACCGGTGTTGACAATGTCAAGTCTGTTGCAAATATCCAGATGCTGACTGGAAACCTCGGAAAACCAGGTGCAGGTGTGAATGCACTGCGTGGCCAGAACAACGTGCAGGGTGCCTGCGACATGGGAGCACTCCCCGTCGTATTCACCGGGTACCAGAAAGTCATTGACGAAGCGGCACACAAGAAATTCACCGATGCATGGGGATTCCCCGATGGCATCTGCGAAGCCAAGAACGGCTACGAAGTCACGACCATGATGGACGTGCTCGTCGACAAGCCCGGAGAGCTCAAGGCCATGTACATCATGGGTGAAAACCCGATGATCTCTGACCCTGACCTCCACCATGTCGAGAAGGCATTGAAGACCCTCGAGTTCCTCGTCGTCCAGGACATATTCATGACCGAGACCAGTGAGATGGCCGACGTAGTGTTACCGGCTGCCTGCTACGCAGAAAGAGACGGTACCCAGACCAGCACCGAACGCCGTGTCCAGATGTGGAGGACCGCCGTGGCACCACCTGGGCAGGCAAAACTCGACTGGCAGATCTTCGCCGAACTTGCCGCCAAGATGGGATATGCCAAGCAGTTCCCATGGAAAACATCGGAAGATGTCTTCACCGAGATCTCGAAAGTCACCCCGTCCTACGGTGGTATGAATTATGCACGGCTGAACAAGCCCGAAGCCCTTCACTGGCCATGCCCAACCGCAGAACACCCGGGAACTCCGATCCTGCATATCGGGAAGTTCTCTCACCCTGACGGAATTGGAATTTTTACCCCGATTGAGTTCAAATGGCCTGCAGAAGTACCTGACGCAGAATACCCCTACGTCCTCACTACAGGGCGCTGTCTCTGGCACTGGCATACCGGGACGATGACACGTCGTTCTGACAGCCTTGAACGGGAAGAGCCAACCGGCTGGATCGAGATCAACCCCGAAGATGCGAAGGCGCTTGATATCAAGAACAAAGAGATGGTACGGGCAATAACCCGCCGCGGCCAGATAAATGTACCGGCGCGTGTGACGACGGATATCATGAAAGGTGTCATGTTCATGCCGTTCCACTTCAAGGAATGTGCTGCAAACATCCTGACCAACAACGCCCTTGACCCGATCGCAAAGATCCCGGAGTTCAAGGCCTGTTCTATACGCATAGAAAAGATCGCGGAGGCGAAGTAATATGGCAGCGAAAGGCGACATGGTCTATGCATGGACCACTGACAAGGAGATTGCAGACAAGGCAGAGCTCGGTGGTGCCGTAACCGGGCTTCTTAAGTTTGCCCTCGAAAAGAAAATTGTTGACGCAGTCCTTGTGGTAAAGAAAGGCCAGGACATCTATGATGCCGTGCCAACCCTTGTCACAAACCCCGCAGACCTCAAGAACACCGCAGGTTCACTCCACTGCGGAACGATGCTCCTCGCGAAACTCGTCAAGAAGTACCTCGATGGTGCCGAGCACATGAAGATCGGGATCACCGTGAAAGGCTGCGACATGATGGGGCTCTACGAACTGGCCAAACGCCAGCAGGTCAACCTCGATAATATCGTCATGATCGGTGTCAACTGCGGAGGCTCGGTCAGCCCGGTCATGGCAAGAAAAATGATCAAGGAGAAGTTCGGGATTGACCCGGACACAGTCAAGAAAGAAGAGATCGACAAGGGACAGTTTATCGTCGAGTTCGAAGGAGGCCACAAAGGTATCTCTATGGACGAGCTCGAGGAACAGGGCTATGGCCGGCGGACAAACTGCCGCCGCTGTAAGCTGAAAATCCCCCGCGGTGCGGATCTCGCCTGCGGCAACTGGGGAGTTATCGGTGACAAGGCTGGAAAGGCAACCTTTGTAGAAGTATGCAGCCAGAAGGGTGCCGACCTGCTGTCACAGGCAGAGAAGGCCGGGGTCGTCAAGACCGAGAAGGCCAACGAGAAGGGTATTGAGGTCCGTGGAAAGGTCGAAAGCGCAATGCTGAAACTTGGTGACAAGTGGCGTGCCAAGGACTTTGCCAACCTCGGGGATGGAAGAAAACGCCTTGAGACGATCGTAAAAGAGACCTCAAAGTGTATCAAGTGCTACTCCTGCATTGAAGCATGCCCGATCTGCTACTGTGTCGAGTGCAGCACGAGGAAGCCCTACCTCGTGGCTCCCGGAGAAGTCCCCCCGAACTTCATGTTCCACCTGATCAGGTTCTCCCACATCTCTGACAGTTGTATCAACTGTGGCCAGTGCCAGGAACTCTGCCCGATGGATATCCCGAACGCCCTCTTCATGCATGCACAGCAGGTTGAGATGGAGAAGATGTTCGGACACACACCAGGTATCAGCATGGAATTACCGGTACTCGGGTTCGCAGAAGAGAAGACCGAACGTGAAAGGCTTTCCGCAACAGGAAGCGACCAGATCTTTGATATCTTCAAGGCTTGATCAGTCCGGTTATTCATTCTTTTTTTGTTTTTTTACCCCTGGTATATAGGAGATCCCTCGTCCTTATCGTTAAGGATGGCAGATTTTATTGTTGTGCCTGGAAATGTCCTTACAGTGATTTAGGCATTAAGTTGAAATCTTATAAATTCTTTAAAAGTCGTAAAAGGACGCAGATTCTAAATTCAAGGCTGCGAGATGCACCTATTTCCAGTCATTCCATAGGTATAGTAATGGCAGGGTGCAGTGGCAAGAGCCCATTACGGGCTAGGATCCCATTGAAACAATAAGATATAGGGGTTATTTACAAATATGGCGGATTACTGTTATTTAGGGAAAATGGTAAAAAAATAGAGGCTTTAATGACCAAAAATCCGGGCACTTGCAGGAGAGGGGTTGAAACAATAGTCGTGCAATGTAGATACCCCTGTTATTTTTGGAATAGCGGGGCTGGAATAGATCTTGATTTTTTTCAGGTTTACCTGATACCGGAATTGGCATCACCGTATTTTACGTGATCTTGGGGGTCAACAACCCAAAAGATCACGTAATATTTTCGAATCCAGAACATTTTTTATCGCCCTGATGTGAGCATTACAAGTCTATCCCGAATTTTTAACAAGTTCGAAAAAAGGTGGTTATTCTCCCTGTAAAAAAAGGGTAACCTGATTCTTCACCAAAAAAATGATTACCAGAAACTATTCGTAATATGCCAGCCTTGTGCTCTGAGCTCGGCATCGGATGCAAACGGGTTAAGGTTGTAACTGTCGATCCGGGAAGGGTCTATCAGGCTGTACCTGAACAAAACGGGTTTTGGAACTGACCAGTTTGAATACATGAAATTCGGTTCTGTCATCGGTGTATAGGTGGGGACGGACCAGTTTGAATGCATGAAATTCGGTTCTGTCATCGGCGTATAGGTGGGCACTTTCCAGGTAGGTAATAAGAAATCAGGTTCAGAAATAGGCGTATAGGTGGGCACTTTCCAGGTAGGTAATAAGAAATCAGGTTCGGACATAGGCGTATAGGTGGGCACGTTCCAGGTAGGTGAAAAGAAATCAGGTTCATGTCCTCCTGCACCCGGGGACCAACCATCCGTGGCGGCAGCCACTACGGACACACCGCCCGCAATTCCAAAAATCAGGATGGAAACTCCCAGAAACAGTATCACACGTTTCAGTATCATAGCTTTCTCTTACGTTCGATGAATTAAATATCTTCCCCTGCCGACAGCACCAGGTATCAAATAAGAGAATGTATATGTTGCAAGATTGCCAACCTAATGTCAGCAGGCGATAGCAGAGGGACCGAAAAGGGAGAGATGTATATTCCATGGAACTGAAATCGTGTAAAAAATCGTATAATCTTGAGACGCAACGGACAATTCCACCGGAGGAAACACTTCTGAAAGTGGAATCACTTCTCCCTGTGACTGGTATCACGAGAGTCGCGGATATCACCAGTCTTGACCGCATCGGGATCCCCGTATTTTCGAGTATTCGCCCGATGGCAAGAGACGGGGCAATATCCGTCTATAACGGGAAAGGTGCTACCCCGGTTGAAGCGAAGGTCTCTGCAATAATGGAAGGTATAGAACGTTGCTCCGCAGAGCCTTCGGCACGTGAGACGGTGATGGCCGCATACGGGGCACTCCCGGTGGGAATGCGTGCGGTAGACCCGGCAGATTTGATCCTGCCCGAAGGCGGGGATGCCGCGGTGATGGTTCCCTGGGTGGAAGGGTATGATATCGCAAATAATCGGGAGATCTGGGTCCCGACACATGCCGTATTCCACCCGCTTCCACGATTCACCCTTCCCCTTTTCCGTACCAATACAAACGGTCTCGCATCTGGAAATACTCGTGAGGAGGCAATATTTCATGCGTTGATGGAACTGATCGAACGGGATGCCTGGTCCCTTGCAGAGGTCACGAGACGGACCGGCCCAAGGGTTGTAAATATTCGTTCCGGGCTGGAAAAGGAATTACTTGACAAATTTACCAATGCCGGGGTTGAAGTAATTATCAAGGATATTACCAGCGATATCGGCGTCCCGACTATTGCCGCAGTCTCAGATGATGTCCAGCTGAAAGACCCGACACTCCTTACGATCGGGATGGGTACTCATACCAATGCGAAAATCGCCCTCCTCCGGGCATTGACCGAGGTCGCCCAGAGCCGGCTGACCCAGATCCATGGGGCCAGGGAGGATACCGAGGTCGCGGATTTCAGGAGAAAAATCGGGTATGAACGGACCAGGAGACTGAACCGGTACTGGTTTGAATCTGGCAGTGATGAAGATTTTGCGTCCATTCCTTCCACTGACGCTGATGATTTCCTTACTGACATCAGGAACGTAGTCCGCACCCTTGGTGACGCAGGGCTCAATAAGGTGATCGTGGTTGATCTTACCCGCCCCGATATCGGGGTGCCAGTCGTCCGGGTAATCGTGCCAGGACTTGAGGTATTTGCAATGGACGGGGAACGTAGCGGGAGGCGTTGTAGTGAGGCACGAACTCGTCGTATACCTCGGGCCGAGTCTTCCGATACGTGATGCGGAACAGGTCCTCCCCGCAGACTATCTCCCACCTGCGAAACGGGGTGATATTCCCCAGGCAGTCCGAAAAGGAGCCCGGATTATCTGTCTTATTGATGGCGTCTTTTTCCAGGACTGTTCGGTAGGGCACCGTGAGATACTGGCGGCAATCGAAAAAAATGTCAGGGTTATCGGTTCCTCGAGTATGGGGGCGCTGCGGGCGTCCGAGCTCGATACCCTTGGCATGGAAGGTATCGGCGAGGTGTACCGCCTGTATAAATCAGGGGATGTCGAATCGGATGACGAAGTTGCATTGATCTTCGACCCGGAGTCCGGCATCGCCCTTTCAATCCCGCTCGTAAATATCAGGCATATTCTCGCCCTTGCAGCAGAACAGGGGATCATTGATCAGGTACAGAAGGATTACCTGTTCAGGACTGCACAATCGTTATATTTCCCGGACCGGACCTGGGACCGGATACGGGAACTGGCTTGTGAAAAAATTCCTGCCCTGACCCTTGATACGTTCATACAGTACGCGGAGAACGGACCTGACCTTAAGCGTGAAGATGCCATCAGGGCATTGAACTATACGCGAAACGTAGCGGAAGAGCTGGGTATTCTCTGATTATCCGGAGGACCATCCGGGGAACAAAGACCCAACCTGAATTTCAATCGCTCCGATCTTTCGGATTGGTCATAAGCGGCAGGTTTTTGTTTCGTTCCAGGAAAAAAGACAATTGACCTTTCGGCTGAAGGCCCATTTTGGAAAAGCCACTCCTATCCGATTTCATCCTACCTTACGTAACCGCGAGCATACGTTCGATGGCATTCCGGGCGCGGGATGCAATATTTCCAGGTACCGTAACCCGGGGCGCAAGGTTTTCAAGGGACTGGAGCACAAGTGGGAGCCTTGTCTTTTTCATGTTGGAACAGAAGGCCTGGCTGGACAGCGGGTAGCAGGACTTCCCGGGACACTCTTTCTGCATCCGGTACAGGATCCCAGTTTCCGTTCCGATTATATAGGCGGGTTTCTTTCCTTCACAGACATGGCGGATCATTCCTGAGGTGCTGTACACATAATCCGCGGCATCGATCACTTCAGGCCGGCATTCCGGGTGCACGATTACTTCCGCCATGGGATGACGTTGTTTGGCCGAGGCCACATCTTCAACCGTGATCAGGTCATGGACAATACAATACCCTTCCCATGGGATGACCTGTTTTTTTGTGAACCGGGCCACGTAACGGGCGAGGTTCCTGTCCGGTACAAAGAGTACCTGATCTTCCGGAAGTGAATTGACCACCTTCACTGCATTTGCCGAGGTGCAGCAGATATCACTTTCTGCTTTCACCTCTGCAGTGGTATTCACGTAAGCCACCACGGCAGCATCGGGAAAGCGTGCCCTTGCAGACCGGATCTCCTCCGCCGTGACCATTTCTGCCATCGGGCAACCGGCGTCATGGGCGGGGAGGAGGACTTTTTTTTGCGGTGAAAGAATTGCCGCGGTTTCCGCCATGAAATCAACACCACAAAATACAATCACGCTGCCATCAAGGGTGGCTGCAGCCCTCGAAAGCTCCAGCGAGTCACCGATAAGGTCGGCTACCTCCTGCACGACCCCTTCCTGGTAATTGTGGGCAAGAATTATCGCGTCCTTCTCTTCCTTTAATGCGGTGATTTTTTCAATGATTGCATTGTTATCCATGAATCGGGCCCTCCGGTTTCCTTCGCTTATTGAAAATTTCCCAATATTTTCATCCGGAACAGGCGGAAAATGCACACATCCGGGCGGGTATTTTTTTATTACGTTGTCTGTATAGGAAAAAAGCCTTGCCGGTTGCCAAAGACTCTCTGGCTGCAAGGTGTCATTAGGTTAGCCTCGTGTCCCGAGCGATATGTTGAGGTGTGAATGGATAGAAGTAGTACCGGACATATGCCCTGTCATCTGAAAAATGGAATGAACCTCTGATGCGACTGCAATTACCCGATGGTACCATACGTGAGATAGGCGGAGAGGTGAGAACCGTAGCCGCGATGCTTACCGGGTGCAATATCAACCCACTGGAAGTGATCGTCACGAAAAACGGCAGGCTTATCCCCGAAGATGCGACCGTCTCGGAAAATGACGAGGTCCGGGTATTCCTCGTGGCACACGGGGGGTAAACCCGGTGGACATGCCCGCAGGAAAAAAAGAATGCATCCCCCCCTGTGATAACTGTGATGAACCGGCAATATTCTTCGACCCCGGACTACAACGCCACCTGTGCGAGAGACACCTTTGCCTTGGTGTCGAGCAGCGGGTCACCAGTGCTCTTACCAGGCACAAGATGGTATCTGACGGAGACAGGATTGCGGTAGGTCTATCAGGGGGAAAAGATAGTTCAGTCCTCCTGTCGGTCCTGTCCCATGTCATTCCGGAACATTGGGATGCAGAAATTATTGCCGTCACGGTTGACGAGGGGATTGCAGGGTACCGCGAAGAGACAATACAATCAGCGGTGTCGCTCACACAGCAATTAGGGATACCCCACCATATTGTTTCTTTTCAGTCATTGTTCGGTACAACACTTGATTCACTCCTCAACGCCCATCCGCTCCGGGCATGTACCGCATGCGGAATTCTCAGGAAAAAAGCCCTTTCAGATGCGGCGAGGGAGATTGCCGCGACCAGCATTGCGACCGGCCATAACCTCGATGATGCGGCTCAGTCTGTCCTGATGAATTACTTCAGGGGTGATTTTGAGCGTCTCCTGCGGGACAGCAGCTCGCGGGAAGACCGGGGTTTTATTCGCCGGATTAAACCTCTCCACGAGGTGAACGAGAAAGAGATCACGCTCTATAGCATGATCAAAGGGATTACGGGCCTGTTGCCTGAATGTCCCTATGCGACCACCGCATTCAGGGCGGAAGTGCGGACTCTGCAGGCCGCGATCGAATACCATTACCCGGGTGCATCACGGCGGATCATCGAGGGGCAGGAGTCACTGAATGAACAGGCAAAAAAGACCATACGGCCGGGTACCGTCAGTTACTGCGCCTCCTGCGGTGATCCGTGCAGCGGCCCCGTCTGCCAGGCATGCGGGCTGCTGTCAGGCCTTAACAAGGGGGACTGATCACCTGGAAAATATCCCGTCAAAAGCAGGCACAGGTAACGGTTGTTATTACCACCCATTCCCGCCAGCAGCTTTTTTCCGGGATGGGGGGGAATACCAACAACGTGTAAATAATTTCTCCCCCATTGCCGCTGCTCACGAGGGGGGGGCCCCGATTTCCGACGAAAGGTCCGGTTACCCCGTTGTACCCGCCCCCCTGACCCGTTCAGGGTGGGTGTAGATATTCATCTGGTCACCTCTTGCAAACCCGATGATCGAGAGACCTGTCTTATCAGCCATTTCTACGGCAAGGCTTGTCGTAGCTGTCCGTGACACAATGACCGGTATCCCCGCAATCAGGCATTTTCGTGCCATTTCTGACGATACTCTCCCAGAACTTGCGACAAACGTTTGGGAAAATTCCACCTTGTTCAGCAGGCCGTAGCCAATGATCCGGTCAAGAGCGTTATGCCGGCCGATATCCTCTGCTATGCAGACCAGGCCGTCAGAGTTAAAAAGTCCCACGATGTGGGTCCCGCCGGTCTTTGCGTGCAGGTCTGACTGGAGCGTCTGTTTCATTCCTGCCCTGATATCCACCACGTCGATTTCGAGGTCCGATGTAATTTTCGGGAGTTTTGCCACGTCGAGGAAGGAAGAGGAACCACCACACCCGGAGAGGACGGTCTTCTTGGAGATAAGAATCTTGAAGGGGTTCTTTGTCAGGACACTGACACGGTCAGGTTCGATCTGGATTGATTCGATCTCATCCGTTCCATGGATGATCCGTTCGGTATAGAGAAGCCCGACAACCAGTTCCCGGACCATCACGGGACTTGTCATCACCGTGAGGGCGTGCCGGCCGTTGACGGTAATGGTGAGTGGAATTTCCAGGACCAATTCGTGTTCAGATTTCGTGAATGTCCCCGATTTCTCCCTTGTGCAACGAACGACCTTGTACATTTATACCATCCGTGAGATCTCTTCCACCGTCATCGTGAGACGTTCAACGTCATCAGCATTGTTATACAGGTGGAGGCTTGCCCTGACAGTACCGTTGGGGGTGCCAATATGGCGCATAAGGGGAATACAGCAGTGTTCCCCTGACCGGACCATAATACCAGCAGCCTCATCGAGAATATGTGCAACGTCATGAGGGTGAAGGCCCTCCACGGTAAAAGAGACCACACCGATACGATTTTTTGCCGGCGGAGGCCCGAAGACGGTTACGCCCTTAATCGACGAGAGCCCCTCGATTATCCGGGTGGTGAGCTCCCGTTCGTGGTCCCTGACGGTCTCCATCCCGATCCCATTCAGGTAATCAACAGCTTTCCCAAGGCCAATGCAACTACCGATCGGGGGAGTCCCGGCTTCGTACCGCGAGTACCCGCCAGCTTCCGTGTAATGGTCGGCCGATACATCGCTGATCATGCCACCCCCGACAAGTAACGGATTGAGTGTGGGGGATTTCATCCATAGTACCCCGGTCCCGGAGGGCCCAAGCATTTTGTGGCCTGAAAAGCAGAGATAATCGCACCCGATCTCTTCCACATCCACAGGTATATGGGGGACTGACTGCGCCCCGTCAACGAGAAGACGACTATCATGCTCCCTGCATAGTGCCGCGACCTCCTTCACCGGTGTGATCGAGCCGAGGACATTCGACGCGTGGGTTACCGCGACAAGTTTTGTTGTATCATCAATCGCGTCTTCAAAACGGGATAGTTCAAACGTTCCATCCGGTCCCGGAGGCACGACAGAGAGGTCGAGTCCATACTTCTCACGGAGGCGGACCCAGGGAAGATAATTGGAGTGGTGCTCGAGCAGGGTAGTAACAACCCGGTCGCCCTTCTGCCATTCGATGCCGCAGGCGACCATGTTGATCGCTTCAGTAGTATTTTTCGTGATGACGGTCTGGCCCTGCCGTGCCCCGATAAATGATGCAATCTTCTCATGCGCATCTGCATATTTCTGTGTTGCGACCACCGCCAGCCGGTGAACACCCCTTCCCACGTTTGCACGGTACCGGAGCTCGTATTCATTCATTGCACTGATAACAGGGGTGGGAGAGAGACTCGTTGCGGCACTATCCAAGTAAATTAAATCCTTCATTATCGGGAAATCTTCCCTGGCATCTTCGATCCTCACTCGTCGTCACCAACCAACAAATCAATAGGAATAGTGGGTGATAATACCTTTGGATTTTCATTTACCCGGGCAATGCAGTTATACATGTTTTCATCCGGCGGGTGGACGACCGTAAGGTATAAGTTGATGAAGGGGCCAGATTTATCCGTATATTCACAATTGTGAATGTACAAAATGAACCACGGGAATACGTAAATGGCAGAACAGGAGACCATTTTGAGGGGGCCTCTGCCTAATTTGGAAGCGGAGGAATAATCCTCTCGGACGATCAACCCCTGTTACGAATTACCTGGTGAATCATGGAAGGACAACCTCTGGTATACATGGACCACGCGGCTACCACCACGGTACACCCCGAAGTAGTACAGACAATGACTCCTTACCTCCGCAATCATTTCAGTAACCAGTCTTTTATCTATTCCATTGGTCGGGAGGCAACAGGGGCTGTCGGTTCTGCAACGGAGAATGGTCGCAGCCGCGCCCGGTGCAACACCGGGTAAGAACGATCTGATAGTGAGAGGATAACTGTGCAGTCATTCAGATACGAGATTATATTCCACCCGGAGCTTTGGTATCACCTATGTTAAGCGGGAACGAAAAGGAGCGGTACCGCCGCCAGATAATGCTCTTCGGAGAGGATGGCCAGGAGAAACTGAAATCGGCCCGGGTGGTTATCGCCGGCGCCGGTGGCCTCGGGTGCCCGGTTGCCACGTATCTCGCGGTGGCGGGTGTGGGTCACATACGGATCATTGACCACGATACGGTCGAACGTACGAACCTTAACCGCCAGATCCTCCACTGGGAAAAGGATATCGGGGTGGCAAAGACCGGGTCTGCGGGTGAGAAACTCAAATTAATTAACCCCGATATCGGGATCGAGGCGGTCCGGGTAACCATCGATGAAGCAACAGCACCGGGACTTTTCAGGGATGTGGATGCAATCGTCGATGCGATGGACAATTACCCTGCACGGTACCTTCTGAATCACTGGGCCATTAAATCCGGCATACCGTTGTTCCACGGGGCGATTAGGGGGTTCGACGGACAGGTGACCACGATCATCCCGGGAAAGACTGCGTGCCTCTCATGCATATTCCCAAAAGCCCCCCCAAAAGAAATATTCCCTGTCATAGGGGTCACAGCCGGCATGATTGGTATGATCCAGGCGAATGAAGTGATCAAATACCTGCTCGGAACAGGTGAACTGCTCGGGAACAGGCTCCTAATCTGGGATGGACTCCATTCGGTCCTTGACACCGTTAGGGTGGAACGTGACCCGTCCTGCACAGAATGCAGTCATATACAGGATACCATGAAGGTGAGATGAACATGAAGGTGCGTGTGAAGGCATTTGCAAGGTTTCGCGAGATAATCGGGAGCGAAAACACTCTTGAACTTGACGAAGGGACATCGGTACTCGGTGCCCTGAAAAACCTTTCAGCAGGCTCAATTGACTTTCGGGATGCCTGCTTTGACAAGGAAGGTAATGTTGCATCATTCGTGGTGCTGATGATTAACGGCAAACGGGTAAGCGGCACGGACAGGGAGATGAAGGTGCTCCGTGACGGTGACGAACTTGCCGTATTCCCGCCTGTTGCCGGCGGGTAAATGAGGACCGGGAATTTCCATATGATCCGGTTGCAGCGGGAAGACCTTGAAGCCGGTAAATTTATGAAATAGGTGAAAACCAGGGGGGCTAGTGCTATTGTGTCAGTTATTGGGACCGACCGCGACGATTTGGGTAGAATGCATGGAACCCGATGCGAGACCACAACGTGGCACAACGGGGACCTTCGATTATCAGGGATGGGACCTTGAGGGAGTTTCCCCTGCACTGCGTTGATATTATCCCCCGGAGCGGTCCTCACCCGGGCTG
The DNA here is from genome assembly GCA_037134435.1 of Methanomicrobiales archaeon. Lineage (GTDB taxonomy): Archaea > Halobacteriota > Methanomicrobia > Methanomicrobiales > Methanospirillaceae > CAIKOD01. The sequence goes on from JBAXMF010000020.1 coordinate 13,856, forward strand.
GTGACAAAATTGTCCTGGTTGTGGTAAGTGCGGGGCACAGGAAAGAGGCGTTTCCCGGTTGCGAGCCTGTTAATCGACCGCCTGGAACAGGCCATCCCATCCTGGAAAAAATGTACGTAATAGACAGCCCACGATTGGGTTGAAGGTGAAGAAGATCCGGGACCCGCAGCCTGAACCACCCCGGGGCGGTTCATCTGGTCAATATTCCCTCCCCTGAATACGAACGATGGGGGTACCAGGGGGGTTAACCAAAAAGAGAGGGGTAAACCCTGGTAGAGGTTTAGCCTTTATTTCGCATCTTTCTTCTTACGGTAGAAGAATATGTAATACAATACCCCGATGACCCCGGCAATAATAATCGTTAAGAGGATTGGATTGGAGACAACAAGCCCGATTCCTGAGCGGTTTATAACATCGATTTTTATCTTCATCGTATCGGAAGTATGCGTGTTATCAAGCGCATCCCGGTAGCGTATCTCTGAGTCGAGCCCATATTCCTTATTCGTCGCGGTCTTGGCAACACTCAGCTGGAACTGGGCTGTTGCATGGTCACCTGGTTTCATGTCACCGATGAAGGCGGTATCATCTGTACTGGTGAAGGGGTCGAGGGTGCTAATCCTCGCCTGTGCACTGTAGATAGTCGCTGCACCCGTGTTCTCATATTCGACATTGAACACACCGTTTGTACCTGGATAGACGGTAATCGGCTCTGATACAAGAGTTAAATCCACTTTTCCGCCTACCGGGACACCGACGGTTACGGGGTCAGATGTCACAGTATCGCCATCCCTGTTC
>JBAXMF010000021.1:0-14606 GCA_037134435.1 Methanomicrobiales archaeon
ATTGCATGGACATATGATGTCGAGGTCCTCCGATTTATTACCCCTGGAAAGGCGGCATGGGCATGCAGGATATCCATAACGGGCTTCATTTACCAGTAACCCATGGACAAGTTTTTTTGTGAATTCTAAATCCGGGTTCAGGTGGTAGCCGCCGCTCCTGGCCTCGCTGTCAAGTACCTGGAATTGTTTCTCTACGTCGTCATCGTTGATATCCACCGTAGTCATTTACCGAACGCACCCCTGATCTCTTCTTCCCTGAATCCGATTATCACATTTTTGTCATCGATGATGAGCGTAGGAAACGATCCGGCCGGGTTATATTTTTCAATAATTGTGATTGCATTATCCATCTCTTCAGGTGGGAGGAGGTCCACATAGACAAAATCAAATGCGATCCCGAGTTCTTTTAATAATCCCTTTGTCTTTCCGCACCATCCACAGGTAGAGAGTGCAAACAGAACGACCTCCCCTGCATCTCTTCCATCCACATGTTCCATTTTCATACAAAACTCCAGGCCTTGAGATTTTCTCTGCCAATTAGCATTGAAAGAGGTAGTATATAAGGTTTCATCGGGCGAATTTTATTGCCACTCTGTTAATCCCTGGGGCACAATCAGTATAACAAGCTCTGTTCTCACCCGGTCATTGTGAGAATTGCTGGTCCCGGTGGGGCTGTGCAATTTGTCACCGGTTATTGTCCGGGTAATCCCTGGCTGACCTGTTACTTTGGACCGTAAACCTTCCAAAAGATTGGGCATATCCGAAATCATTTACCATATGGCGATGGAATACTTGTAACAGAGGTATCTGCCGATGATCGATATAAAGACAGCGATAACGCTGGGCAACGCAAGCCTGAAGAAGAAGTTGAATGCGATAAATGGGCCCCTCGCATATGAAGAGACGGCCTATCACCTGCCGGTTGCCTATGCTCTCACCGGTCGCCCGGTACATACAACACAGGAGGCCGTCCTGGTATACAATCTCACCAGTGAGAACCCTTTTGTTGCATGTGAAACGTTAATGGCTTTTTCTGAACAGGGTTCCGGTCGGGAACCTGCCCCGTATACCGGGTTTATCGGGGATGCAGTCCTCAGAAAACTCGGGTATTCCCTCGTTGATGGGAGCATCCTCGGACTCGCACTTGTTATTGGTACCCCCGGGAACGCCGATGTGGCCTCACGGATATGCCGGGAACTCCAGGAAAAATATATGCTCACCTTCCTGGCCGGAGACGTGGTACCTTCTCTCGCATCGGCATCCGTTAAACTGGGACTCGAGTACCGGCTGATCCCTCTCGGTTCAACATCGGTCCATGGTGTACATTTTGTAGATATTATCACCCGTGTTGCCCTTATGTTCGGGGGGGTTGTCCCCGGTGACGCGGGCAGGCTGCTTGCCTATGCAAACCAGCGTGCAAAGGCGATTGCCATCGTATTTCCCGGACTCGATAATGAAGGCATTGCATTGGTTGACGCTCTCCGGCTCCTCGGCATCCCCATCATCTCGCTTGGTGGATATGAGGGGGGTGAGTGGATCACTACAGTCCCGCAGGACGCCGTCAGGGAAGGGATGGAAAGAAAAGGGATCAAGGTCACGGTCACGGCAATTCCGATCCCTATGTCCTGCTCCCCGGCATTTGAAGGCAAGAGTATACGAAAAGAAGAGATGTACGTGGAATTCGGCGGGGGCCGTTCTCCCGCATTTGAATTGCTCCGCGTGAAACCCGCATCGGAAGTAACTGATGGCCTGATCCGCGTTATAGGTCCTGAAATTGAGTCTGTTAAGGAGGGCTCCGCTGTCCCGCTGGGTATAATCGTCGATGTCGCCGGAAAATCAATGAGGAAGGACTTCGAACCCGTGTTAGAACGGAGGATTCATAATTTCGTCAACTATGGAGAAGGGTCCTGGCATGTTGCACAACGTGACCTTATATGGGTACGTATCTCAAAGGAAGCAGTAAAAAATGGTATAAAAATTGAGCATATCGGCAAGCTGATCGCGACCAAGTTCAGGATCGATTTCCCCGACCTCCTTGACGCTGTCCAGGTGACAATGCTGACAGATCTTCAGCCGGTTGAAGCCGGGAAAAAGGACGCAGAAGCGGTCTATGAAGAACGTGACAGGCGTATCCAGGGGATGAAAGATACCGATGTTGACTTGTTCTATTCCTGTACGCTCTGCCAGACTTTCGCACCAAACCATGTCTGTATCATCACACCAGAAAGACCTGCATTATGCGGCGCAATTTCCTGGCTGGATGGTAAAATTGCCTATGAAATATCTCCTTCAGGTGCAAACCAGCCGGTAGAGAAAGGGGCTGTGATTGACCGTGATAAGGGCGAATTCGAAGGGGTGAACCGGTTTGTAAAGAAAGCTTCGCATGGCGAGGTTGAACGGTGTTCCCTGTACAGCATCATGGAATACCCGATGACCTGCTGCGGTTGCTTTGAATGTATCGCGCTGATGCTCCCCGAAGTGAACGGGATCATGGTCGTGAACCGCGAATACAAGGGGGACACACCTTCCGGGATGTCTTTTTCTACGCTTGCAGGGACCATCGGGGGTGGTGCCCAGACACCGGGTTTTGCCGGGATCTCTAAAAATTACATCCTCTCTGATCGGTTTTTACAGGATGAAGGGGGAATAGAACGACTTGTCTGGCTCCCATCCCTGGTAAAAGAGGAGATGAAAAGCCGGCTCGGTAAGAAACTGGATGAGCTGGGTCACCCGGACCTGTTTGAAAAAATTGGTGACGAGACGAAGGCCTCGACCTTGGAGGAATTGATTGCGTTTCTCGACGAAGTGCAGCACCCGGCGCTCACCATGAAACCGTTACTGTGAGGTGAGTACTGATGGCAGAAAACAGCCCGGATATGGGCGGGAAAATTGGATATGTTCTCCTTGGTGCAACAAAAGCAGAAGGCGGTACGAGGTCAGTTTCGTACCGCCCTGGTGGTGAAACAGACCTGCCCTTCACCGGGATGAAAGCCTGGGAAGGCTCGGTCCCGCTTGTGGCATTTGAAATCTGTGATGACCCGGGTTATTGGTCCCCGATCGTCACCTCCTATACTGGAGATATTGTCAGTGATACCCCGGAATGGGCCAGGACCGCTGAAAAACAATATGGGGCAGATCTTGTCAGGCTCTACCTGACCAGTACGAAACGCCGTGGATTTGATGACTTCCCTTCAATTACAAAAGTAATGGAAGGGGTACTATCCGGTACAGGGCTCCCCCTGGTCGTTGAAGGGAGCAATGAACCGGCTATCGACTCAGAGGTATTCCAGCGGTGCGGTGAGGCCGGGCAGGGTGAACGCCTGCTCCTTGGTACCGCAGAAGCAGGGAGGTACCGCAGTGTCGCCGCTGCAGCGATGGCCTACAATCATTCCGTGGTCGCACAATCTCCAATTGACATCAACCTTGCGAAACAGCTCAATATCCTCCTCCGCGAAATCGGCTTGAAGGCGGATCATATGATGATTGATCCCTATACAGGGTCGCTTGGGTATGGGTTTGAATATTCTTATTCTGTAATGGAGCGGATCCGCTCTGCTGCGCTAAAGGGGGATACCGACCTTGCCATGCCGATGATTACCTCTGCAACGGACTCCCTCAGTGTAAAGGAAGTAAGGGATGCAGGTCCTGCGGTTCGGGATGATATTGCGGTTGCATGGGAATTTTATGCAGCGCTCTCCTCTGCCGTTGCGGGGTCTTCTATTGTATGTGTACGGCATCCGAAGACCGTTCCCCTGTTGAAACAGGCGTTCCGCGAATTATGGGCGGGAAAAATGCCCGGGGAGGCCTGAACTCATGGCACTGAAAGCCCTTGATATCTACAAGCTGCTGCCTAAAAAGAACTGCAAAGAATGCGGGGACCCGACATGCTTAACCTTCGCCATGAAGCTTGCCAGCGGTAAGGGTGACGTGGAGAAATGCCCCTATCTCGACCTCAACGCGAAAAATATTCTCGGTGCATCAACACGTCCTCCCATCCAGCTGGTGAAGATCGGGGTAGGAGAACGGAGGTTTGCCGTCGGTGAAGAATTCGTGGTTTTCCGCCATGAAAAGACGTTTTACCACCCGCCTGGCATTATGTTCCAGGTATCTGACCTTTGGCCGGCTGAAACGATAGAATCTGTAACGCGGAGAGTTGGATCAGAACATTTTGTCCGTGTAGGGACTGATTTAACGTTTTCCGGCGTTGCTATCACGAATGAAAGTGGAGACGCGGATACATTTGCGAAGGCGGTTAGTGTTGTCGAAGTAACCGGGACGCATATCCCCGAGGTGTTGATGGCGTCGGACCCCGCGGTGCAGGAGGAAGGCCTTAAAAAATGTGGAAATTTCCGGCCTCTCATCTACTCAGCCACAAGAGATACGTATAAACCAATGTGTGCCCTTGCTCGGAAATTCGGGTCCCCGCTTGTTGTAACGGCGAAAGACCCACAAACGCTTGGTGAGATGACAAAACTCTGCAATGCAGAAGGTATCACTGACCTGCTCCTTGACCTGTCGTTCCCTTCGCTCCGGGACTATCTTCCTGCTGCAACAGAAATCCGTCAGAAATCTATCTCCCGGTCCGCACCCGAACTGGGTTATCCAATTTTCCTTGATACTACACGGTACCAGATGCAGGACACGGCGCTCGTCCTTGGGATCGACAAATATGCAGGTGTGATCGTGACCCCTGCACTCCCGCCAGCGTCATCAGTCGCAGCTCTCACGCTCCGACAGAACATTTATACCGACCCGCAGAAACCGATCCAGATGAACCCGGGGATCTACCCGGTGGGTACCCCGGGCAAAGATTCGCCGGTACTGCTCACGGTAAATTTCTCCCTTACTTATTTCACCGTGCAGGGGTATCTTGAATCAAGCCGGGTCCCGTGTTACATGTTCATCGTGGATACCGAGGGGTTGTCAGTCCTTACGGCGGTTGCAGCGGGGAAACTAAACGAAACACTCGTCCGGGATTCGATTAAAAAATTCGATCTCGAAAACCTTGTCTCTCACCGCCGGTTGATTATCCCTGGTTATGCATCACCCCTTTCTGGGAAGATCGAGGATGAGACTGGTTGGAAGGTCCAGGTAGGGCCCCGTGATGCGGCAGAACTCGGTGACTACCTGGTAAAGGAGTGGAAAATCTAAGATGCCTACCATCACGTTCCTTCCAAGTTACCGGAAGATCACCGTGGACCCCGGGAATACAATTCTCGATGCAATACAGCGTGCCCAGATCCAGATGAATGTTGTCTGCGGCGGGCAGGGAAAGTGCGGGAAATGCATCGTCTTCATAAAAGGCGGCACGGTAGAATTTGACCGTGAAAAATTCGGCAAATTTTTTACCGCAGATGAACTTCGCCAGGGGGCATGTCTCGCCTGCCAGGCGGTAGTCAGGGATGATCTCCATGTCATAATCCCCGAGAGTTCCCTCATCCAGCAGCAGAAAATCCTGATGGAATCGCTAGGTATCGAGACTGCCTTTCAGCCATCTGTCTGGAAGTATTATGTCGTGCTCTCACCGCCGACACTGGAAGACCCCTCCCCAGACCTAACCCGGCTTGTCTGGGGTGTCCAGAAACAGGGTGGACCACTGGCAGAGAAAATGTATGCGCCGCTGGACGTCCTCCGGGGGATGCCGCGTGTCCTCCGTGACAGTGGGTGGCGGGTTACCGCAACGCTTGCTCTTGTACCTGGCGGGTACCGGATCATTGACCTTGAGAAGGGGGACACGAGGCCGGGACTGTACGGTGTTGCCATTGATCTCGGTACTACCACGGTAGTTGCATCGATTCGCAGCCTCGTTGATGGGCATGTAGTGGGTATTGCATCGAATTACAACCGCCAGATCAGCTGTGGTGAGGATATCCTCTCGCGGGTGAATTTCGCGAGGAAGAACGGGCTCCCGAAATTGCAGGCGCTGGCAGCTGAGAGTATCAACCTTGCGATCACCTCCGCCGCGAATGGGGCCGGGATCGATCTGGAGGATATTTACGAGGTCGTCGTCGCCGGGAACACAATCATGACCCATATCCTGCTGGGTATTGACCCGGCATACATGATCGAGGAGCCCTATGTCCCGGTCGTACGGCGTTACCTGACTACCTCGGCCCCAAGGCTGGGTATTGAGGTCGCAAAAAATGCGTCGGTCTTCTTATTCCCAGCCGTTTCTGATTTCATTGGGGGTGATATCATTGCGGATATCCTTGCATCCGGTATGGGTGAACGAGATGAGATATCACTTCTTGTGGATATCGGGACGAATTTTGAGGTGGTACTAGGGAACCGTGACTGGATGTTCTCATGCGCCGGTGCTGCAGGTCCTGCTCTTGAAGGAGGGGAGGTCCTCTTTGGGATGAGAGCGAACCCCGGTGCAATTGAACGTATCACGATTGACCCGGTAACACTGGAGCCGGAATTCCAGACCATAAACAGTATAAAGCCGGTGGGGATATGTGGTTCCGGGCTTATTGACCTCCTTGCCGATCTCCTCCGTGCCTGCGTCGTGGACAGGACGGGACGTATCAATACTGGGATCGTTCATCCCCGCATCAGGCAGGGTACCCATTACCCTGAATATGTCATTGCCTGGAAATCGGAGAGTGGAAATAATAAGGATATTGTAATTACCGAGAATGACATCAAGAACCTGATCATGAGTAAGGCATCCGTTCTCGCTGCATGCATTACCCTGATGAAGGAAGCCGGGATTACAAGAACTGAACTGTCTACCATTTATTTTTCAGGAGCATTTGGAAATTATATCCACAAGGAAAATGCGATCATGATCGGGCTTATTCCTGAAGTCCCTATTGAACAGATAAAAAATATCGGAAACGGGGCTGTTGAGGGTGCAAATATGGCATTGATCAACCGGAAAAAGAGAAAAACGCTCGATGAAATAGCAAAAAATATCGCCTATATCGAATTGAATGCCGAGCCCTCCTTTATGGATGAATACACGGGCAGCTCGTTCCTGCCCCACACTGACCTCTCGTTGTTCCCCGGGGTCCAGAAAATGCTCGATGAGTGCCGTCTGAAAAAAAGCCATCCAGGTGTGCCATAATGGCTGTTCACCTTGCACCGCCAGGGAGCCTGGCGACAGGCGTAGGGAGCCTGCCCCATACAGACCCGGGAAAAGCCTGTGATGACGTAATCAGTATATTCCCGCAGTTACCGTATGCGCCCTCTCTCCCGAACCGTGGACTCCTGGAAAATATTGTATTTTGTGATTCTGAACGCCTTCCCGGCAGGGTAATCAGGGAGGGGAGGCTCCTTGTTGACCGGGATGCAGATCTGTCGGGTGAAATGGAACAAATCTACCTGGATTACATGGAAGGGAATTATTCACCCTACGCAGTGTCAACTGAATATGCATCAGGGTTTCATGAATTCAAAAATAGGTCATTTAATTCTCCGTTCGCCCTGAAATGCCAGGTAACGGGGCCGGTAACGTTTGGTATGCAGGTGGTGGATGCCGGAAAACGCCCGGTGTATTACGACAGCCAGTACGCGGACGTCCTCTCGAAGCTCATCGCTCTCCGGGCCAGGTGGCTCGAGCAGGCGCTTACCGGGATTACTGGTGGTACGAATACCCTGGTGATGGTGAATGAACCATACCTGGCAGCGCTTGGTTCATCGGTAGTCCCGATAGACATGGACACCGTCAGATCAGGATGGCATGATATCGCGGATCTGCTCCAGGGGAGCATCGGAATTCATTGCTGTAGTAATACGGACTGGAATTTTATCTTCTCGCTTGACCCCGGTGTCGTATCATTTGATGCCTACGCGACGACGAGGGAATTTCTCCTGTACCGGGACGATCTTTTTACGTATCTCGAACGTGGCGGGGTGGTCGCATGGGGTGTTGTGCCTGCGGACAACCGTGTTTTTTCCGGTGAAACCCCGGAATCACTGTACGAGCGCTACATGGGTATCAGGAAAGAAGTGACCTCGTATATCCCGGAAAAATTATTCGATGCCCAGTCTATAATAACCCCAAGCTGTGGGGTACGGTTCGCAACGGAAACAGAATCCTGTAATATTATGGGGACTGCTGCAATGATATCAGCCCGTGTGAGGGGGGAATCCAATTTATGAATGACCATAGCAGTTTCTTTTTGGACCGGTCAGAGAACCGCAGGTGGTACCTGTGATCGTCCCCTATACCATTGCAGTTGCAGGGAAAGGGGGTACAGGGAAGACGACAATCAGTTCCCTGCTTGTACGCGCTCTTATCGCGCAGGGAAAAGTACCGGTCCTTGCAGTAGATGCCGACCCCAATGCAAATTTCCATGAGGCACTTGGCGTGGAAGTCCTTGAAAACCTGGGTGGAATGCGTGAAGATGCGTTCACGAAGAGTATTCCTGCCGGGATGACCCGCACCGAATATATCAGGTACAGGTTTTACCAGGTCCTTGTTGAGGACGATGGGTTTGACCTGATAGCGATGGGCCGGCCTGAAGGGACCGGTTGTTATTGTTTTGCAAACGATCTCCTCAAAACCTGCATGCGTCTTCTTGAGCGGGATTACCCGTTCATCATTATTGATTCAGAAGCGGGGATGGAACATATCAGCCGGGGCACTATTGGCATTCCCGATCTCCTCCTGATTGTGAGTGACCCGGGCGCACGAGGTCTCCGAACCGCGTCCCGGATCATCGATATTGCTCTCGACCTTGGTATCAGCCGTTCTGCTATGCACCTTGTTTTTAACAGGTATAAAAGTGGTGTAGCCCCGGCGGGTGCCTTTCAGGATGCCCCCCTCGCAGTGGTGCCCTATGATCCTGCCGTAGAAGCTGCGGACCTTGCGGCGACACCGGTATCCCTGGTCCCGGATGGTAGTCCTGCAAGAGAAGCGGTGAAGGAAATGGCGATAAAGCTGATCGAATTTGCTGACAAAAAGGAAAAGGAACGGGTAAAATAACCGGGCAAAGATAATTTTTTATACGGAGGGGGCTTCGGCCAGGTTTCCAGCACTATCTTTTTTTTTTGGTTTTACCACGGTTAGGTCTGGAACTAAAAAACCGATCATTCCTGCGACCTGACCCGGTGGCAAAGGTCTCGTGACGGTAACAAATCCATATAACAGAACGGAATCATACGATTGGTATGGAATCCTCTGAGCGGGAAGATTATCTCGAAGCAGTGCTGGTGAGGTCTCTTGCTGCACAGGCCCATCCATCTACAAAAGATCTCGCTGCAGACCTGTCAATAGGGGAGGGGACCGTATCTGCGGACTTAAAAAGCCTTGAAGAACAGGGGGACCTTGTTTTCGACGAAACAGGGGCCATCAGTCTCACCGTCCAGGGGCGCACCATTGCAGAGCGCGTACTAAAAAAACACCGGGTTCTGCAATGTTTCCTTGGTGAAATTCTCGGGATGGAGGACCATGCCGCATCGGACGAGGCGTGTGTTCTGGAGCATTCTATTTCTGATACCGCTATCAACCGGATCGGAAACTACGTGAAATCAGCCGGGCACCGCAGAAACTTGCACCGGGGAAATACCTCTTACCACAGGCTGATAAATAATAATATTCCTAATCCAGTTGCTTCTGGCTTGGTACCTGGTATGAACAAAATCCCTCCGGCGGGAACATCATCCACCCCGCTCGGCAGTACTCTTATCGATGCGATGGAATCGGTACCCCTGGCCGTCATAGGCATCACGGGCGGTGAGTACCTTCACCGGTTAATCGACCTCGGTGTAATTCCCGGAGAAGTGGTTATTTTAAAGAGAAGGCTGCATAACAACGCGGTGGTCCTCCAGGTCAAGGAATGTGACATCGCGTTGTCGCCTGAGATCGCAGGGACAATTCTCGTGGAGAAAATGTAAATGAAGATCGGGCTTATCGGAAACCCGAATGTCGGGAAATCCCTGATCTTCAACCAGTTGACCGGGCTCGGTGTGGAGGTAAGTAATTATCCCGGTACAACAGTCGGACTTGAAACAGGACATGTCTGCTACCAGCGTGAAAAATTTGAAATCTGCGACCTACCCGGTATTTATTCTCTTGATGGGGATTCAGAGGAGGAAAAACTCGTCAATGGCATGCTGGAACGTCATGAACTTGACCTGGTAATCGCGATACTGGATGCAGTACACCTGGAACGAAACCTGTACCTGTTTTTCCAGGTGGCGGAATATGGCCTTCCCCTGCTAGTTGTCCTGAATATGGCAGACGAGACCGAAAAATCCGGGATATCTGTCGATTCGCAAGAATTATCCAAAATTCTTGGCTGCCCGGTCATCATGACTGCAGCAATTCATGGAAGGGGAACCGGCCAGATTCTCCCTTCTGCCCTCAGTTCTGCATGCCCAGCAATTGTTAAGGTTGCGTATGACCACCATATCGAGGCTGCTGTCAGAAGTATTATGGGGAACTTTCCCGTCTCAAGGCCGGTTGCCATCCTGTCACTTGAAGGGATCGGGGCAGACCAGGAAATGCTTGATTCATCTGCCGCAATCGCGAACGAGATTGAAAACCGTCACAAGATGTCCCCGCGCCAGATTATTTCTGCCAACCGTCACCATTTTGCAGAGCAGGTTGCAGGTCGTGTGATTACGGACCGGCAGAAAAAACCGGGGTTCGACCTGGACCGGTTTCTTACAAAAGGTATCCCTGGCATCCCTATAATGGCTGTGATACTTATTGGGATCCTGCTCGTGGTATTTACTATCGGTTCATGGCTCGAAGGGATTATTGTTTTCTTCTTTGCCTCGTACCTGGTCGCACCGCTCCTTTCTCTCGGCCTGCCACCGCTCCTGCAGCAGCTCTCGATTTCGGTACTACTAGGTCTGCAGGCAGGTATTGGGATCGCATTTCCCTTCATTTTTACATTCTATATTTTCATATCCATTTTAGAGGACTCCGGTTACCTGACCCGGGCGGCCTTCCTGGCAGACCAGGCAATGCACAGGGTTGGTCTGCATGGCCAGGCAATAATTCCCATGATACTTGGATTTGGCTGCACCGTACCTGCGGTGATGAGTATCCGGCTCCTCGCGTCGCGCCGCGAACGTTTTATCGCTTCCTTTCTCGTGACCATGATCCCGTGCTCCGCACGGACGGTGATCATCGCGGGGGTCGTCGCAACGTTTGTTGGAATCTGGTGGGCGCTTTCAATATACCTTATCGTGTTCATTCTCGTTGTGCTTACAGGGCTGTTTCTCTCGCGGATAACACCCGGAGAACAATTCGGGATGATCATGGAGATGGCGCCGCTCCGGGCGCCGCAGGTGGTAAATGTGGTGAAAAAATCCTGGAGAAAAATTTCAGAATTTCTCACCATTGCAATGCCCCTCTTGATAATCAGCAGTGTTATTCTCGGGTTGCTGCAGTATTATGGTGTAATCCTGGCATTTACGAATTTTATCGAGCCATTTTCTACAATGGTCATTGGAATTCCTGCTTACGCAACTACGGCCCTGATGTTTGGGATCCTCCGGAAGGAGATGGCACTCGGCGCATTGGTAGTCCTTGCCGGTACACCTGCACTGAATACGGTAATGACTAATGTCCAGCTATACACCTGGGCAATCATCAGCGTCCTTTTTGTTCCGTGCATATCAACCATCGCTGTGCTCTACCGGCAGATGGGGTTAAAGACGGTTGTCCTGGTGACGACCTACACGGTGATCCTTGGGATAGTCATTGGTGCTGGTATCCACCTGGCCTTCCCGTGATAACCTGTGATCGTTTTATACTCTTCATCACTGAGGCAAATGAGAATGCCAGTGAAATGACCTGGAAAATCAGGCGGGAAACCCTTAATAAAAAGTCAGACGGAAGATTTCCAGGCCGGGGAATGATTTCCGAAGAATAAAAAAAAGAGTTAAAAAAATTATTTTTTGGTGACTTTATCCTCTTTCAGCACCATTTTTGCGATAATGAACACGATAAAGGCCACAATGATGAAATAAATCAGGTCTGACAGGAACGGTCCCCATGCGATGACAAAAGGTCCGATCACCAATTTGGCTGTCCTCCATTCTCCACCGGGCACAAATACGGTGATAATGGGCATAATGATATTGTCTACCAGAGATTTTATCAGGGACGTCGCTGCAACACCCATGATAAATGCGATAGCAAGGCCAATTACCTTGTATTCATACAAAAATTCCTTAAATTCAGAAATAAGGCTCATTTTTCAAGTACACTCCTTAATACAGGCACGTATTGTTTTTTTGCGTATAATAAAAATTCGGTTGTTCCTACGACGAGACAATTTGAGCCTGTCTGAAATCCATTATCTGATTTATGTTGGAATAATCTGTCCTCACAATTACCGGGCAGAGCAGCCCTATAATCACATTCTACCTGTTTACTAGAGGATACTCCATGTAATGAAAGGGTATTGACGCACATATCTCCGCTGGATTCGCACTTAATACCGGGGATTTTTAACTGGTAATCTTTTCCTGATCTGCTGTATCTCCTTCGTTTGGTTTCCGGGAAAAAATCCGGACTAATCTCCCTGCCCTGTCAATTATCCAGAGTCCGCATTGCAGGACTGCCACTTTTCCACCAAAGGTTCTCCCTTCCATCGAAGTCGAAACTTCCTTGAGGCCTGCCGGGATGGGCAGGTGCTGTGGGCAGATTTTTTCACACCTCCCGCAATTCCGGCAGAGTCCTGCATATGACCGGTCCCCGGTTATTCCCCCATGCCGGGTGAGATAATGAAATGCGTATTCACGACGATTTCCAAACATCGATGCCCCATTGTAGAGGGCAAAGCATTCAGGTATATTCACACCTGCAGGGCATGGCATGCAATAACCGCAACCAGTGCAGCCCACTTTCATCAGGCTTGTGTACGTATCACGTACTCTTGCAATGAGGGCAAGCTCGCCGGGGGCCAGAGAACCGGGCCCTGCTTCTCCTGCAACCGGTATATTTTCCACTATCTGGGCCTCTTGGTTCATTCCCGAAAGGACAACGGTCACCTCCGGGTGGTCCCAGACAAACCGCAGCCCCCATTCAGCCGGAGTCCGCCGGACCGGTGCCTCCCTCCAGATCTTGTCTACCTGGACTGGCACATGTCCTGCGAGACTGCCACCGCGGAGAGGTTCCATGACCATCACCGCAAGGCGTTTTGATGCGGCATATTTCAGTCCCTCAGTTCCGGCCTGGTTCAACTCATCAAGAAAATTATACTGGATCTGGCAGAACTCCCAGTCATATGCATCAACAATCTCCCGGAAGGTTGCAAGGTTACCGTGAAATGAAAATCCTGCGTTGATGATCTTTCCTGATCGTTTTGCATGATCGAGGAATTCAAGCACTCCAAGGTGAAGCATGGTATCCCAGCTCTCTTTGGCAAGGCTGTGAAGGAGATAATAATCAATATGATTCGTTTTGAGTTTCACCAGCTGGTCCTCAAGGATATGGTCCATATCATTCCTGGTCCTGACAGACCAAGGAGGTAACTTGGTAGCAATCCGGACTTTTTCCCGGTACCCGTCAGCGAGTGCACGACCAACCAGGGGTTCACTCCGGCCAAGGTGGTACGCTGGTGCCGTATCAAGGTAATTGACCCCGTTATCGATCGCGTAACGTATCAGGCGAATTGTCCGTTCCTCATCGATTGTATGGGCCCGGGTCAAAGGCAGGCGCATACAGCCAAAGCCCAGTATTGATAACGAATCGCCGGTTTTTGGGACTTTCCTGTACAGCATTGCTATTTCCTCCGGTATACATTAACCCTCAGTGAAATCTCCCAAACAACATTGAATAACAATACACCCTGCATATCTATTGCCGTTCTCTCTTACCATACTGGGTTTTGAAAAAAAGAAGATGGTTGGCAGTCCTGGTCTTTGTGATCATGCAAACATTGCACCGAACGTGCTGATCATCCGTTGCCGGTCGAAGTCTGATTCAACCTTTTCAATGGCTGCAAGGAGGTCATCGTGGGTGACGTGGTCATGCTCTTTCCGTATGGCAAACATCCCTGCCTCCATCACGATCGCCCTGAGGTCAGCCCCGTTTTTACCTTCGGTCAGTCGCGCAACTTCAGAAAGTCTCACCGATTCATCAAGATTCATATCGCGGACATGGACATTGAGGATTGCGAGTCTTCCGCTGGCGTCCGGTAGTGGGATCTCGATAATGCGATCGAAACGCCCCGGCCTGAGCAGGGCCCTGTCCAGGATATCGATCCTGTTCGTCGCCCCGATGATCTTTACATCGCCCCGGCGATCAAAACCGTCCATCCCTGCAAGGAGCTGCATGAGTGTCCTCTGGACCTCACGGTCCCCTGACGTGGTAGCCTCTGTCCTTGATGCCCCGATGGCATCTATCTCATCAATAAAAATAATCGTCGGGGCCTTCTGTTTCGCGAGTTCGAACAACTCTCTGACAAGCCGTGCCCCCTCGCCAATGTACTTCTGGACAAGCTCTGACCCGACAACCCGCAGGAAATGGGCGTTTGTTTCATGGGCAACTGCACGTGCGAGAAGGGTCTTTCCTGTACCCGGTGGTCCATGGATAAGAACCCCTTTCGGTGGCTCTATCCCAATTTTTTCGAACAGGTCCGGCCGCTTCAGGGGAAGTTCAACCGCCTCCCTGATTTCAGTGATCTGCTGCTCAAGAC